>NZ_LUFH02000174.1 GCF_001586785.1 Sphaerospermopsis aphanizomenoides BCCUSP55 | reverse complement strand
CCCCACACCCCACACCCCACACCCTGTTCCTTGTAACGCCTGAATTTGGTGATTATTTTAGTTAAAACACGAAAATATTCGGTAAATTTGAGTTTAATCTGTATTAATGGAGAAATTTGCATGAGTAACAATCAAAATTCTGAATCAAAGCAATTTGCTGATAAGTTACAGGTGATCAACGCCGCTGTCAAAGATGCAGCCCAGGTTTGTCAAGGAGATACGATCGCACTGTTAGCTTTGTTAAGGCAGTTAGAAAATTTACATAGAGAGATTCGGGATGGAATTTTTCAAGAGAGTTTACCAGATAACCGTCAAAGACTTTACTCACTTCTCAAAGACATTGAGTCTGAGGGAGGTTGGCCTTATATTGAACGTATGCGATTACAAGCATTTTTAGTAAATTTACCAGCAGAAGTTGGTGAAGAAAAACCTATTATCAAAAACACTAATGATAGTCTGGATAGCGATAACTGGTTGGAATGGTAGGTCATAGGTAACAAGTGACAGGGAACAGCAGAATTCCCAATCACCAATCACCAATCACCAATCACTAATCACCAATCAACAAATAAAAGGAGTGTTAATGGCAGGTATAGTCTCAATTTCCCGCAGTGATTTAGCCCAGAGGCGTAAAAAATTACGTCGGCATCGGCAAATGAAAATTATCCAGACTATTTGGCGAACAATCGCTATTAGTAGTCTAGCTGGTGGATTGTTCTGGTTGATTATCCAACCTATGTGGGTGCTAAAGACTCCTAAACAAGTAGTGATGACATCAGGCAACCTAGAATTATCTGAGCAAACGGTTCATTCACTTTTGGCGTTATCTTATCCCCAATCTTTGTGGCGAATTGAACCTTCTGCCATTGCCCAAAAATTAAAGCAACAACCTGCGATCGCACAAGCAAATGTGAGTCGTCGTCTGTTTCCTCCTGGGTTAGTGATTGAAATTCAGGAAAGATTACCAGTAGCACTTACTTACACGCTGCCATTACCCAACACAACCAGCTGTAATACTCAAGCCCAAGTCGCAGATAAATCCGCCGACAAACAAATAAATCAATGTTTGCCAAATCAGAATGCTGAAAGTAAACAGGGGGATGTAGGTTTACTTGATGCCAGTGGGGCTTGGATTCCCCTGGAAAAATACACTTCCCTCAATCCTAATAGTAAATTACCAGGTCTAAAAGTGATTGGAACTCCAGCACAATACCGTCCTTACTGGACTCAAATTTATCAAGCTGTTAGTCAAAGTTCCGTAAAAATCATGGAAATCAATTGCCAAGATCCCACAAATTTGATTTTGAAAACTGAACTGGGAAATGTGCATCTTGGTGTCCCTAATGCTCAACTGCCTCAAAAAATCAAGCTACTTGTGCAAATTCGGCATTTACCTACTAAATTTAATCCTGCTCAGATAGCATATATTGATCTTAGAAATTCTGATTCTCCATTAGTACAAATGAATCAAAAAATGCCGATTAGCACCCAAGATCCTTAACCTACTTTTGCTTGTTTGAGTCAATCAACAAGTTTTATAGAGATTAAAATATTCATAGTTTTACCTCTCTGCTTGGGTGGAGAAATCCTTCCAAGTAAGCCGAGTCATGGAAAGAGGAAATCCAAGAAGTGATTCTTGGAATCCCCCGCTACACCCGAATGGTTAGCGGTGGGAGGATGTCAATCTGCTAAGGTGTATAACAAATACTTTAAACTTGGGAGGAAAATCAACTCAAAATCAGATCAAATGCCTTTTTTAAGTATTTTAACTAACAAAAAGTGCATAAATATACAATTTAAACAGGGAAATGTAGCAAATAATCAAGAAAAGGAGAATTAAACTTGTAAAATTGATTACTAATGAAAATTTTTGCTAAAAATAGTGAGAGGATATTTAATATAACATTAACAAAGCTTATGAAGACAAATCACCAACGTAGCATTGAAAATATTAATGTCTAGATCAAGTTATATAGACCGTTTTTCGGACAATGTAGGTATACTTTTCTAGAATTAGTTGTGCGATTGCCCTTGGCACTGCGCTTTGCCTAATCCTTTAAGTTTAAGGCTGATCTGATTGCTAATTATCTCACATCACCGTCCGGTTAGGTTGGGAAGCAGTGAGAACAATGGAAAACAGCACCAGAGATCGTGGCAGTGTCAAACTATAGTTGACTATTAAGTGAATAAACCAGAAAAAGTCGTTTATCTACCTTTCACAAATCCAATGACACTTGATAATAACCAAGAGCTTACCTATAAAAATTCCCAATCCGTCGGACAGCCAGGGTTATCTTTGGCAGTTAACTCTAACAATCCCTTTGGTAGTTCCGGGCTGAACTTTGGACAAAATAACGATAGTAAAAAGATGGTTGAAAACAGCCGTATTGGTGAAATTGTTCCCGGACGAGTGGCCAATATTAAAGTGATTGGTGTCGGTGGTGGCGGCGGTAATGCTGTTAACCGCATGATTGAGTCTGATGTTTCTGGGGTGGAGTTTTGGTCAATTAATACTGATGCCCAAGCTCTGACCTTAGCTGGCGCTCCCAGTCGATTGCAAATTGGCCAGAAACTGACTAGGGGTTTAGGTGCAGGGGGTAATCCTGCTATTGGTCAAAAGGCAGCTGAGGAATCCCGTGATGAGATTGCTACGGCTTTAGAAGGAGCAGATTTAGTATTTATCACCGCTGGTATGGGTGGTGGAACTGGTACGGGTGCAGCGCCAATAGTAGCTGAAGTGGCCAAAGAAATGGGTGCTTTGACTGTGGGTGTAGTCACCAGACCATTTGTATTTGAAGGCAGAAGACGCACTACCCAAGCAGAACAAGGAATTGAAGGCTTAAAAAGTCGGGTAGATACCTTGATCATTATCCCCAACAATAAGCTGTTGGAAGTGATTCCTGAACAAACACCTGTACAGGAAGCATTCCGTTATGCAGATGATGTTTTACGTCAAGGGGTACAGGGGATTTCTGATATTATTACTATCCCTGGTTTGGTCAATGTTGACTTTGCTGATGTGCGTGCAGTTATGGCAGATGCGGGTTCAGCTTTGATGGGAATTGGTGTGAGTTCTGGCAAATCGAGGGCTAGAGAAGCGGCGATCGCTGCGATTTCTTCACCATTATTAGAATGCTCTATTGAAGGTGCTAGAGGTGTTGTTTTCAACATTACTGGTGGTAGCGACTTAACTTTACATGAAGTGAATGCGGCAGCGGAAACCATCTATGAAGTAGTTGATCCCAACGCTAATATTATTTTTGGTGCTGTAATTGACGACCGATTGCAAGGAGAAGTCAGAATTACCGTGATTGCTACTGGGTTTACAGGTGAAATTCAAACTGCACCACAGCAAAATGTAGCTGCTGTGAGACCTGTAACTCCCACAACTACAAGAAAACCTACTTCACAACCAACTATTAATCAACCAACTCCCACTCCAGAACCCAAGGAAAAACCATCATTAGATATTCCTGATTTTCTGCAACGGCGACGCACACCACCCAAAAATTAAGTGATTGTAGATTTGATGGGAGATTTTAAATTTTAGATTAAATTTACCTTCTGCTCCAGCCATTTAATTACTTGATTACCAAGACAAGTACCATCTAAACGGTCAATTTCCCGAATGCCCGTGGGACTGGTGACGTTGACTTCTGTCAGGTAGCCGCCAATGATATCAATACCAACGAAAATTAAACCGTCTTGGCGCAGTTTCTCCGCTAATGCAGAGCATATTTCCTGCTCTCGTGGCGTAATTTTTGTTTGAGCGACTGTTCCACCAGCTGCCATGTTATTACGAAAATCACTGCCACTGGAGAGGCGATTCAGCGCACCAAGGGGTTCGCCGTTGAGCAAGATGATCCGCTTGTCTCCCTCCTTGGCTGCTGGTAGATAGTTTTGTACCATGACTGGGACTTTACCTTGGAGGGTACTGAGTTCAACAATGGAGTTAAAATTGCGATCGCCTGATTGCAAGAATAAAATTCCTTCTCCAGCTTTATTACCCAGGGGTTTGAGAACGGTTGCTCCCTTTGCTTCCACAAATTCACGGATTACTTGTTTGTCGGCACTAACAATGGTTTCGGGAATACATTGAGTAAACTGAAGGGCGTACATTTTTTCATTTGCGGCTCTGATACCACTGGGATTGTTAATTACTAGGGTTTTGTTTTGGTCAATATAATCCAGAGTATAAGTAGCAAATAAGTAAGCATCGTTGACTGGTGGATCTGTCCGCATGAAGACAGCATCCATTGTTTCTAAGGGTGTGAAAGAGCGTTCTTTTAACTTATACCAAGGATTTGCCGCTACCCAACGTCCCTCTACCAACTCTACTGGTACAAGTTCTACTTCCTGAAGCAAAGCCCAAGCTTTTCCTTCTACTACACTTAACCAATTTGTCTGTGTCACCCAAACTTGATGACCTAATTTCTGTGCTGCTTCCATCAAAGCAACGCTGCTATCATGACCAGGGTCAAGCTGATAGATAGGATCAATAATAAAAGCCAGTTTCACCCTCTTTACCTCGATGCAAGGAAATGTAATTGTTATTTAGTTTAGTTTATTTCCTGGTAATATCACTGTTGAGAACATAAGTATTATCAAGTAGTTAAATATCTTAGGACTTACGCAAAATTGCTCTAAAACCCCTTAAAACTTCCGCATATTATGACTAAGGGGGTCAAAACCTCTAGAAAATCGAGTGCTGTCATCATAACAAGCACCAGTTAAATTCGCACCGTACAACTTCGTGTAGTACAACCTAGCACCCCGGAGATTAGCCTCACAAAGATTCACACCACACAAATTAGCCCTTGTCAAATTAGCCTGAGCTAAATTAGCCCTATTCAAATCTGCTCCCCAGAGTTTGGCTTTGGCAAGGTTAGCTGCACTTAAATCTGCTCCCCAAAAATTGATTCCTGGTAAATAAGCATCAATTAGTTTAATTCCACTTAATTGAGCAGACGGAAAGTATCTTTCACCTGCGGCATAGCGCCGTTTAATATCCTCTGCATCCATTTATGTTTCACTGGCTTTGCCAAAACAACAGTGATTTCTATTTACGATTTAAGCACAAAAATAGCCAATCTGCTATCTGCCCTGTATCTTTCTGATTGTATTAGTGCTATTTAACACTCAATGGTAAATCCAAGAAAAAACTCTGTACTTAATTTATACACGAAAAAGCGCCTGAGTCCTTTTTCTTACTCAAGCGCCTCCCCGTATAACTCTATACCATTTCACTGTGTAATGAAACATCTGTAATCCGGCACACTGCTATTAGGGGAAGCACTGCTAGGATAACCTGTAACAAACATAAGGTGAAGTGGTATCACTCCTTGCATTAGATAAAGATATCTCTTTTACCACTAAATAGCTAGTGTGGAGAGTGACACTTTATTAACTGACACTAGTTAAAAATGACTCAAGATCAATAGTGATAGATAAGACAATACCAAGCAGTAAATATTTACTTAGCCTAGTATAAAAAATCTGGAAATTTTCATTAAACAATCAAATATTGCTCACCACAGCGTCAAGTCATGAAATCCTATTTGTAGTCTCAATTACCTGGTTTTTTTAATCAATTAGCTTTCAAAAAACAGCAGATAACCCTCTTGATACTACCAGGGGAATGGGTATGAAAATCACCAGCCATAATTACAATATCAGTAAAGTGCATTTTTTATCACTACAAACAGTAAAAATGTTATTTTTTATATTGCTTGTATCTATTTGCTAAATCTAGAAATGCGGCTAAAGTTATTCTGGTTACAAAACATTGGTCAACAAAAGTTACAGCCAGCTTTTCAGCAGCAAGTAACCTAATCTTAAGAATTCGATAAAAATTCTCGGTTGGTGTAGGTAATTGTAAAGCGACTTGAAATTTGTAGTTTCCTTGCGTCAACCCACCCAACACTCATTGGTACATAAGTAGGTAGGCGTTAAAAATTGTCGTTATGGCAAGGCAGGAGGCAGAAGGAAGGAGGGAAGAGGTTTTTAGCAATTTTACATTTTTGTACTTGCTTGGTTTTTTCGTGCCGACTTACTTAGAACATCACGAACCTATATAATTATTATAAATTTGCAACATATACAAC
>NZ_LUFH02000173.1 GCF_001586785.1 Sphaerospermopsis aphanizomenoides BCCUSP55 | reverse complement strand
GGTGTAGGGTGTGGGGAAATAAGAGGCAGGGGGGCAAGGGGCATGGGAGGATGGGAGAATAACGAATGACTAATCACCAAAATCTAAAATCTAAAATCTAAAATCTAAAATCCAAAATTTATGATGTTGATTCGAGAAGCTATCCGAGCAATACGGATGACTTTATTACTTTGGTTGTTGACAGCAATTATCTATCCTCTGGCTATTCTAGGATTTGGTCAGTTTGCTTTCCCATCTTCAGCCAATGGCAGCATTGTTTTTAATATCAATGATCAACCCATTGGTTCATCTTTGATTGGTCAGGTTTTTACATCAGATAAATATTTTCATGTTCGTCCCAGTGCGGTGAGATATAGCCAAGGTAGAAAAGCCAGACCAACAGGTATCTCCGGCGCTAGTAATTTGGCTGCTAGTAATCCAGAACTAACTAATAAAATTATTGAAGAAACAAGTGAATTTCAGGATGCTAGAATTCAAGTATCGGCTGATTTAATTTACTCTTCTGGCTCTGGTTTAGATCCCCATATATCTTTAAAATCTACACGACAACAGTTAACACGGGTCGCCCAGGCAAGAGGAATCAAAGAAGATGAAATAATTCCTCTAATTAATAAATATACTGATGGCAGATTTTTAGGGGTTTTTGGTGAACCAGGTGTGAATGTTTTACGATTAAATTATGCGCTCGATTTGCAAGAGTTGAACCGGCAACAAAATTAATAATTTGTAATTCTTAATTAATCACTTTTGCCTTTTGCCTTTTGCCTCTTGCCTAATCCCAAAGATCAATATTCACACTCAACTACTTATGTATTTCCAACGTAGGGGAAAACACAAAATATTTATTGGTATGGCTCCTGGGGTGGGTAAGACTTACAGAATGTTGGAAGAAGGACACGCACTCAAACAGGAAGGAATTGATGTTGTTATTGGGTTGTTAGAAACTCACGGACGGAAGGAAACGGCTGACAAAGCTGAAGGTTTGGAGGTTATAGCACCACAGTTATGGACTCACGGGGATGTGATGTTACCGGAAATGAATACAGAAGCGGTAATTGAACGATCGCCCCAATTGGCTTTAATTGATGAACTGGCCCATACCAATGTTCCTGGTTGTCCACGGGAAAAACGCTATGAAGATGTAGAAATCATTTTGGATGCGGGTATTGATGTTTACTCCACCATGAATGTTCAACATCTAGAAAGTCTGAATGATTTAGTAGCCAGAATTACAGGTATAGTTGTCCGTGAGCGAATTCCTGACCGCATTCTAGAAGCTGCTGATGAGGTGGTATTAGTAGATATCACACCGGAAACTCTGCAAGAAAGATTACTGGAAGGGAAAATTTATGCCCCCCAAAATATCCAAAAGGCTTTAGATAACTTCTTTCAACGGCGTAACTTAATTGCTTTGCGGGAGTTGGCTTTGCGGGAGGTGGCAGATAATGTGGAAGAAGATGCGATCGCTGCTACACCTAAAGGTCAATTTTGTAGTATTCAAGAACGGGTTTTGGTGTGTATCTCTACTTATCCTAATTCGATGCAACTTTTACGTCGGGGTGCTAGATTGGCTGGTTACATGAATGCCCCTTTGTATGTTTTGTTTGTCGCTAGTCCTGATCAATTTCTGACTAAAGAGGAAAGCTTGCACATTCATACTTGTGAAAAGTTATGTCAAGAATTTGCTGGGACATTTATTCGGGTAAACAGCAGTAATATCTCTGGGGCAATCGCGGAAATTGCAAAACAATACCATATTACTCAGATAGTGATTGGGGAAAGTCAACGTTCTCGTTGGCAGCTTGTTTTCAAAGGTTCTCTGACTCAACAATTGATGAAATTGCTAAAAAATATTGATTTGCATATTATTGCCACCGAAAAAACATCAGTGTCTAAGAATTAATAGTGGCAACTTTTGGTTTAGATCAACGTAACATTTGAGTTAAACTACTTTTACAATCATATTAAAATATTTGTAGATGCACCCGACCCGCGTTATAGGTTTAATGAGTGGCACATCTGTAGATGGGATAGATGCTGCCTTAGTGGAAATTATCGGTAAAGATTTAGATATAAAAGTTGAATTATTAGCAGGAGAAACTTATCCCTATCCGGCAAAATTGCGAGAGCGCATTTTAGGAATTTGTGCTGGAGAGGCAATCTCAATGGCAGAATTAGCAGAATTAGATGATGCGATCGCCACTGTTTTTGCCCAAGCCGCCCAAAATATCCAAATTGGTCATCCACCAGCTACTTTAATTGGTTCTCACGGTCAAACTGTTTTTCATCGACCACCACAAAGAGATGGGGAAAATCAGCAATCTCTCGGCTATACCTTACAACTAGGTCGGGGATCTGTGATTGCTCACTTGACTGGTATTGCTACTGTCAGTAATTTTCGTGTAGCGGATATTGCGGCTGGTGGGCAGGGAGCGCCTTTAGTTCCCAGGGTGGATGCTTTTTTGCTCAGTCATCCCCAGGAAAGCAGATGTGTGCAAAATATTGGTGGAATTGGTAATGTGGCTTATTTACCAGCTCGACATAATGACTGGCTTTCCCAAATTCGCGGCTGGGATACAGGCCCTGGCAATAGTCTGTTGGATTTAGCCGTACAGCATTTTAGTAATGGGGCTAAAACCTACGATGAAAATGGTAGTTGGGCTGCAAGTGGTACTCCTTGTTATCCCTTAGTAGAACAATGGCTAAGTCAAGATTACTTTCATTTACCACCACCTAAATCTACTGGGCGTGAGTTGTTTGGTGTCAATTATTTACATGATTGTTTACAAGATGCTCAAAGCTACCAACTTAGCCAAGCTGATGTGCTGGCAACAATTACAGAACTCACAGTCGCTTCTATTGTTCACAGCTATCGGAGTTATTTACCAAAAATGCCAGAACGGGTATTATTATGTGGGGGTGGTAGTCAGAATCTTTACTTAAAACATCGGTTAGAATCTTTATTGGCATCAGTGCCAGTTGTGACTACAGATGAAGTTGGTGTGAGTGCGAAGTTTAAAGAAGCGATCGCCTTTGCAGTCTTGGCCTACTGGCGACAGTTAGGGATTCCCGGTAATCTCCCTACTGCAACTGGAGCAAGTCAAGAAGTGCTTTTGGGAGAAGTGCATCAGGTGATGAGTCATAGGTGACAGGTGAGAATTTTTTCTTACTTGTGAAATGCTGAACGCGCGGGAAAACCCCGCATCTACCGAACTCCTAATAATTATTGCTGTGTTTAACAACTCAAAGGAATTGACAAGGTGGCTCACAGTTTTTTGTTAGAACCAGGGCGATGGATCATGCAAGGAAGTTGGCTGGAACGGAATAGTAAGCCGATCAGCTTTAAAGGTATGACGTTAGTAGTTTGGGATCGTGATGACTGGTTTTCTATGGCAACCAAGTTAGTATTTCCTGGCAGCGATCGCTCGGAAATATCTTGCCAATATAAAGGCCGACTTCATGATGGTGATCGCCAGTATACTTTTTTACTGCAACATAATATCTTAGGGCAAATTGAAGGTGAAGGCTGGATTTGTCCAGATACTATAGTACAGCGTTACTGGGTACTAGGCGATCGAGAACGTCGGAGCGGTTTTGAAACCTTGCATCAGGTTTCTGAAGATAATTACTACCTCACCAGCGGTATTCTAGCAGGCCATTTTTTAACCAGTACAATGGAAGCCAGTCTAGAGCGCCAATTAACGCCAGGAACTTAATGCTAAAACAGCGAATCATGTTTATTGTTAATCATCTAGAATTAGCTCACAAGCAACACAGAAACTCATATACAGCATATTGCAGATCAATAAGGTACAAATTTTTATGACAAAGCCTTGCACCAAAAGGGTTTTACTGCTGACTGCTGACCGCTGACTGTTGAAAGCTGCTGTATCAGGTATTAAAAACTTAATTTCTGTATATGTAACTCATAGTCATAGCAAGCTGACAGGTTTTAAGTACCCAAGCAAAATTAATTGTACATATTGATGGAAAACAAAAATGTCTGTATTCCTTACCTATTCCCTATTACCTATTACCTATTCCCTCTCCTAACTAGAAAATTTATTTTGCACGACTACTTGTTACTGACAACTGCTTTAAGTTTTGTCAATACCTAAGTAGGTAGGTACGGAAAAACCGAACTATGTAAAGAACAATTAACAAGCTTCAAATACTCTTTCCTCCAGCATAGCTTCCTCCTGCCTCCTGCCTCATCCTCAAGGTAAATATTCACGCCCACCTACTTATGGCTTTTGCAACAGATAAAATTGATATTTTAACTACCTTGGCAGTTGTCATATATAATACACAATTTTTAACAAAATCCCAGTTTATGAACGTAAATATTCTCAACAACCCCAATAATTCGTTGCTGTTTTTTGACTCAAGCCTCAAAATCAAACAAATTCAACCTTTATCAACGGCGCATTTCATTCATTATTGTTGAAGATTGGAGTCGAATGTTCTATGTCAGACCCCAACATTGGTCGCTTACTTGGCAACCGCTACCAACTTCAAGAATTAATTGGCACTGGGGCGATGGGAAGGGTTTATCGTGCTAAGGATATTTTGTTGGGAGGTGTACCAGTTGCAGTCAAATTTCTGGCCTTATCTATCCAAAACGAAAAAATGCGTCTGCAAGAACGTTTTGAGCGAGAAGCCAAAACCTGTGCATTACTAGGTCAAAAAAGTATTCATATTGTCCGTGTGATGGACTATGGGGTAGATGAACATAATACTCCATACTATGTGATGGAATACTTACAAGGACAAAGTTTAAGCACTGTTATCCGTAACCAAAATCTTTCTTTATCCAGATTCCTGAGCATGGCCAGGCAAATCTGTTTAGGCTTACAGTGCGCTCACAATGGCATCCCCGTAGATGGAGCTATCTACCCAATTATTCATCGTGATATTAAACCTAGCAATATGCTGGTGATTCAAGATGACAGTTTTGGGGAATTAGTCAAGGTTTTAGACTTTGGGATTGCCAAGTTAATCATGTCAAATGGCGAGCAGACAAAATTCTATTTAGGTACTCTGGCTTATTCTTCTCCTGAACAAATTGAGGGTAAAGAACTAGACAAACGCTCTGATATTTATAGTTTGGGCGTGATGATGTTTGAAATGCTTACCACCAAGATGCCCCTCTTCCCAGCCACCCATTCTTTTGGAGCATGGTATCAAACACATAAATTTCAAAAACCAATGTCTTTTGCTGAAGCTAATCCAACTATAAAGATTCCCAAGCCAGTAGAAGATTTGGTGATGAAGTGTTTGGAAAAACAACCAAGCGACCGCCCCCAAACTATTCACGAAATTCTCAATATCTTAGTAGCAGCAGAACAGCAGAATAAGTTTAATCAAAATAATAGTCAAAATATTCCTGCAACCAATCAAAGATTAAAACCTCCTACTAAAACTCAATCTGAACACAAGGCCAAACCTGAATTAAGGGGATCACAAAAACTTCAAAAAACTCAAAGTCAACCGAAATTAACAGCCATTAATGATGATATTACTCGTCTCACTTCTTGGCCAGCAAATAAACCGATTGCGGATATCGTTTTTCCCCAACCTGTTTATCATAATGGAGAAGTTTTACCCGCTTTGTGGATAATGTTACCTCAAGAAGAAATCCAAAAACGTTTAGCTTGTAGTCGCTACAATCAATTTCTGTTTATTTCTGTTCCCCATCCAATGGTGTTGTGGATTACAGTTATCTACAACCGCCAACATGGAGCTAAATGGCTACCTTACTACCTGGATCTGAAAACTAATTTTGGTGAAGAGATTATTCGCTTACTGCAACATACAGGTTATTACCGCTTGTTGTTCTTTGCACGAGAGACACCCAGTAAGTGCAGTCATGTTCTGCTTTCTGGCATTCGTCCCAGCCAATGTCAACGACTGCAAGAGTGGTTGCAAGTTAGCAAAACAACAACATCATCTATGGATGCCCAAATTAGTAAAAATTTGCTTAAACAGGAATATGAAAAGATTAAACTACAAATATTAGCCAAACTGGAAGCAATTGATACCGATTCACCCTTTGATTTGTCGGGTTAGGTTGTATGGTGTGGAGTGTGGAGGAAGAAGAGGCAGGGGTGGCAG
>NZ_LUFH02000172.1 GCF_001586785.1 Sphaerospermopsis aphanizomenoides BCCUSP55 | reverse complement strand
CACCCTACACCCCTACACCCCTATTCCCTATTGCTTCTTCTCAGGTGTAACCTTCGCTTCTACCTTGACGCTTTTCACACCTTTGACTCCCTTAACCAAAGCTTCTGCTTTTTTGATTTCTTCCTCAGAAACAGCATCACCTTTGAGAATAATCTCACCTTGCTTATTCTCTACTTGTAACTTACTACTGGGTAAACCTTCCTTTAACTTTTTACTAACTTCTATCTTTAAATCACTTGTAGGTTTAGTAGTCCCAATAGTAGTTTTTGTGGTTGATTTTACAGGTTGAGCAGTTTTTTCTGTGACTTGTGTAGTTTGAGACGCAGGTTTTGCAGGTATTGAAGTGGCTTCTGGTGTTTTAGCAGGAGTTTGTGAACTAGTTTTAGGAGCTTCTTGGCAACCAAAAACACCAGCTACTAAAATACCACTAACAACAAAGGTAATTAGGTTCTTCATGTTTATCTCCCAATTGAATACTTGAAGCGATGAATTGAAGTGTGTGATGCCCAGGAGCGAATCTTAAAAAACAAATTAAATTACCATGGCCATGCTTAAGCAAATATCTAGGTTGCTGAAAATTGGAAATTGGATAACTTCTCGTGGCTCAAATCTACAAGCCAGTTCTGAACAAAAGTACCAATTCGATTTTCTTAACGGCTGCAAACTGCTTAGGTTTGGTGTGTGGTAAATGACTGGTTAATCTTTCTATGGATTCTCATGTAGAGTCCTAGCAGCTTGCTTCATGGTAGATTATGCAATCCTACATAGGTCAGTCGATATTATCAGATTTGGATAAGTTTGACGCATCTTGAAACACAATTTTAAGATATTGGATTTTTTGGGGCGTAGGTGATGGAGTGTGGGGTGTAGGGTGTAGGGTGTGGGGTGTGGGGTGTGGGGTGTGGGGTGTAGGGTGTGGGGTGTAGGGGAAAAATTTCTTCTTTCTTCTTTCTTCCTGAACTCCTATTCTCTTCTTACTGTCACCTGTCACCTGTCACCTGTCACCTATCACCTGCGGAAATTGCCCTTGAATTGTTCGGTTCTACGACTTCCATTAGTGCAGGAATGACTATAACCTCGTAAGTATATAGTGCAATGTCTACTTTAGCTGCTGTTAGACGCTCTTAAATCAAGGGGTGAAAACCTGTGTACGAATGGATCTTGCCCAGTCTGAGAGAAATTTTAGCCCATAGCCAATCAAGTATGGCTGAGTGTTCATCTGCAAAAGCAGAACAGCAATGGCGTATCAGTCTAGCAGCAACAGAGCATTTGCTACTCAAAACTTTAGCGACTACTTCCCCCGAAAACACCCAAGGTTTAGTTTTAACTGCACCAGCGCCTCTGTTTAGTCAGCCAAAACTAACTCAAAGTTTACAAACAGTCACTTTTACAGCTAAACCTTTTAACCCCTTGGCTTTGATGCCATTTCATGTTTCACCAGCAATGGTGCAAAGTAGTAGTCAAGAGGAAATATCTTCTCTAGGCAACTTGATGGGAAAGACAGACTATGGCCACGCACACACGGCAATTAATTCAGAAGAGTCTATCTTACCCCTATTACCTGCCGACCCTCTGGGATCAGAACAGTTTTGCTTGGTATTCACAGAAAAATTTAGATTAGTTCTGGTTTTGTCAGAAAACACCAGCGGTAAAAAAGAATTTTTATTCTCTTTCGAGCCAGAAGTGGTGCAACAGGTTTGGAAGGCATTAGGAGCGAGGGTTGTTTTAACTAATCCAGATTTATTTGCTGATTTGGATGTTTTAGTGGAAAAATATGCCCCAGTTGTAGCAGATTATCAAACCATAGTTCAATTTAGCCAGTTGTTGCTTCAGGAATTAGCAGAACCAGAAACAGAGAAAGCCGCACATCATCCTTCCATTTCTCCTCTTCCCCATATTCCCATCTCCCCATCACCAAAACCTTCTTCCCGTTCTGATGTGGAATTACTACAAGCTTTTGCTCACGAAGTCCGCACCCCACTAGCAACAATCCGCACTCTGACTCGTCTGTTACTGAAGCGACAGGATTTGCCTATTACCGTAATCAATCGCTTAGAAGTGATTGACCATGAGTGTACTGAGCAAATTGACCGCATGGAGTTATTGTTTAAAGCAGCAGAATTAGAAACTTGTTCAGCTGCTAAATCTGCAAATACACAACAATTAACTCCCATGTCTTTGGATCAAGTTTTGCAGCACAGTATCCCCCGTTGGCAACAAGCAGCAACACGACGAAATTTAACTTTAGATGTGGCTTTACCCCAGCAACTACCAACGGTGGTGAGCAATCCTGCTATGCTAGATCGGGTACTTACGGGTTTGATGGAAAATTTTACCCGCAGTTTACCTCCTGGTAGCTGTATTCAAGTTCAGGTTATTCCCGCAGGTGATCAACTCAAATTACAATTGTTACCACAATTAGATTGTCAAGATACAACCACAACTGCACAATTACCAACTCGTAAATCTCTAGGGCAATTATTAATGTTCCAACCGGAAACAGGAACGATTAGTTTAAATATTGCTGCAACCAAGCATCTATTTCAGGCAATTGGTGGTAAATTGATTGTCCGTCAAAATCCTCAGTATGGAGAAGTATTGACAATTTTTTTACCATTAGAAGTTAATACGAAACAAAAGGTGAAAATCAACTAAGTTTAGATTTTAGATTTTAGGATTAATGCTGGTAAATAAGAATCATGTTTAATTAGAATTTTCTAATTAAGTAAGTTGGCATAAAAAAACGAGGTATGTTACAAAATGTAAACTCGCTAAAAGTCACTTTCCTCTTGCCTGTTACCTTTTGCCTTGCCACAACGATAAATTTCAACGCCCACCTACTTATCAAGTATCAATTGTCAATTGTCAATTGTCAATTTCTACTAGTTTTTGTCGAGATGATAAACCAGACTTAATTTTGATATGAGATTTGGGTACATCAAACTTTTCTGCTAATAGCTTAATTAACTCTTCATTGGCTTTACCATCAACTGGTGGAGATTTCAAATGTATAATTAAACTACCATCTTCCTGTTCTGTAATTTTCTGTTGTTTAGAATTTGGTTTAACCTTCACTTTTTTTTGCATAACATCATAGGTAATATGGGAAGGGGTATTAATTGATAATTGATAATTGATAATTGATAATTACTTATTACTAATTATAAAATCGTCTTTCTTGCATAAGTTGAATAGCTTGAAAAAGTGCTTCTAATTTTACAGGTTTAGAAATATAATCATCCATACCCGCAGCTAAACAATTTTCTCTATCTCCTTCCATAGCATTAGCAGTCATCGCTATAATGTAAGGACGATTTTCACCCCAGATGTGATAAATTTCTTTAGTTGCTTCTATTCCATCTAATTCTGGCATTTGTACATCCATAAAAATAACATCATAAAATTCCTGTTGTAAACAATTCAAAACCTCATAGCCATTAACTGCAATATCTACTTTATATCCCAATCTTTGAAATAATTTTTCAGCAACTTTCTGATTTACTATATTATCTTCTGCTACAAGAATATGTAAAGGTATTTTTTCTGATACATTAGTATCTGAATTAAGAGTAGAAGAGAATTTTTCTGGATAGTTTAAAACTGTTTCTAAATCTAGCTCAAAACTAAAAATACTTCCTTTCCCTACTTCACTAATGACTGTAATATTACTACCCATCATTCTGGCTATATTTTGACTAATTGCTAAACCTAATCCTGTACCTTGAGCTTTTAATTGTGTTTCTCCTACTTGTTCAAAGGCTAAAAATATTCTTGACAATTTTTCAGCAGGAATGCCTATACCTGTATCAACAATTTCAAACTTAACTTTGGTCACTGAAAATGATTCATTTTTCGTTTCTTTGCTAACAACATTTACTGAAAATTTCACTTCTCCTGTTACTGTAAATTTAATAGCATTTCCTAATAAATTGAGCAGGATTTGCCGTAAACGTTTTTCATCAGATTTAACGATTCTAGGTAAATCAGAAGCAAAATTATAAATGAAATTAATATCTTTTTTTGTTAAAGAATTGCGATAAATTTCTACTATTCCTTGGAGGAAATCATGAAAATTAAACTTTTGATATTCTAGTTCCATTTTTCCTGCTTCTATTTTAGAAATATCGAGAATATCATTAATTAATGTTAGTAGATGTAACCCAGATTTTTCAATAATAGCAATGTCTTCTTTTTCCTGATTTGTTAATTTTGGCAAATCCTGAAAAACTTGGGCAATACCTAAAATGCCATTGAGTGGTGTGCGAAGTTCATGACTCATATTAGTGAGAAATTCACTTTTAGCATGATTAGCAGCTACCGCAGCTTGTTTTGCTGATGCTAATTCTAAATTTTGCCAAGTTAGCTGTTCTTTCTGTTGCTCTAAAATAGCTGCCGTCTGTTGGAGTTCTGAGGATTGCTCTAATAATTTTCTCTGGGATTTTTTTAATATCAAGAGTGCTTGTTGTTTTTCGCTCAAGACAGCATTTAAAATCAATGTTTTTAAGACAATTATTCCAATAAAGCATTGTAATAACATTAAAGATTCATTTAAACTGGAACGAGCAAATGCTCCTAATCCTCTAACAGTACCTAAAATAGCAATTGCGGATATTATGACAATTAAGTTAGTAGAACCTAAGTTCCCAAAACGGAAAGCAGACCAAGCGAGACAGGGAATCAGCATATACTCGATAAAAAAGCTATCCCAAAAAGCATTTTTACCTATCCAAATAACCATTGATATTAATAATAAAGCTTCGATAATTTGACCCACATTTAAGGGTAATATAACCAACTTTCGATGTTTTTTCCAACGGGTTATAAAATTATTTTTAATAAATTCTTCCCAATTCAACAATGTCGGTGTAAAAATCAAAATTCCTGCTACATTAGATACCCACCACGTTAACCAAACAGGGATATATTGAATGTTAGGTATTTTTCCACCTAAAGTTAAAGCTGTGACTCCTACAGTTGCATTCACAACTGGTCCGAGCATACCTGTGAATATTAAGAATTTAATTAAATCACTCAGTCTTTTTAATGGCGAAATATCTCCAATGGATTTACGAAGCAAGAAACTGCCTAATAGTGTACCTAAAGTTGTTCCACTAGCAATAGCCAACACCTGTAAAAGTGAGCAAATTTGAGTAAATAAGTTATTTTTATCAATAAATGCCCCAATATTCGCTAAAAATGAACCTAAAAATACCCCTGGCCAAATCCAATAACCAAAAATTAAAATAGCAGCAGTAGCAAAACCATCAGGCGGCCAAACTGGTGTGACATTTTGGGGAGTAAAAGCTAAAATCCGAGAAAATTGTGCAGTTTGGTAGTAAACGAATGCTAAAACTGCCATCAATCCCAGACGGATGAAAGTACAGCGTAAGTTATAGCTCATCTTCCTAATCCCTGCATTGCTAAAAGTGCAGTTCCATAGGCTGCTTCTGTGTTTATTGAGGAAACTACAGGCACTTTTAAATACCTGGATCGAATAGCCGTCCAAGCAGAATTTTTCGCACCACCACCAGCAGTATAAACACAGTTTAATTGATCTGAACCTAGGTTTTGTAATAATTCATATCCTCGTGTTTCTATTCGTGCCATACTTTCTAATAGGCCGTGTAAAAATTCCTTGGGATTATTTGGACGGGGTTCTAGTCTTGGAGGTAGGTGAGGGTCATTAATAGGAAAGCGATCGCCTTCTTTCAACAAGGGATAATAATCTAATTCACTCGCTTGTGATACATCAATATCCCGACTCAAGGTGACTAATTCCTCATCAGTAAAAAATTTCTTTAACACCGCGCCTCCTGTATTAGAAGCTCCACCAGTTAACCATAACTTACCTAAGCGATGACTGTAAATTCCATATCGTGAATCTTCTACACGGCTACGACTCAAAAGTTTAAGTACCAGGGTTGAACCCAAAGAAGTTACTGCTTCCCCTGGTGATTTTGCACCACTAGCCAAAAAAGCTGCAATGCTGTCTGTTGTCCCTGCACACACCAAGCAATTCCCTCTAAAACCAAATTTATCCGCAATTTCTGGACTTAATTCGCTCACTGGCATACCAGGTGTTAAAACTTGGGGTAAATTAATGGGAATTGACAATTTTTCTAGCCATTCTGGATATTGCAACTTTTCTACGTCATAACCAAGCTTTAAGGCATTGTGGTAGTCGCTAATACCCAATTGTCCATGCAGCAAAAACCCTAACCAATCGGCTTGATGTAATAAATATCTAGCTTGTTTAAAAGAAGGTAAATGTTGCATCCACAGCAATTTGGCAAGGCTAGAAGTAGCACTCAACACAGTGTGATTGGGTGGTGCAATGTTGCTCAAATCCTTTAACACCATCGATCCCCGTGCATCGTTGTACAATAGAGGAGCATCTACAGGCTGACCAGTGGCATCAGTGAGCAAGATTGTGGAAGAAGTACCGTTAATGGCGATCGCCCCAATTTCTCGTCGCAATTCCTCTGAAATTCCCTCTAGGAGACTCCATAAAGCCTGTTTCCAGCAAATTACCCAATCTGCAACATTAGCCCAAGGATGACGCATTTCTGACAAAATCCTAGCTTCATCATCAATTACTACCGCCCGTGCGCCAGATGTACCAAAATCAATACCCAGGTAGAAAGTCATAATAGGATGCGGTGTGTGGTGTGTGGTGTGTGGGGGAGCAGGGGGAGCAGGGGAAGCA
>NZ_LUFH02000171.1 GCF_001586785.1 Sphaerospermopsis aphanizomenoides BCCUSP55 | reverse complement strand
TGTTGAAAAAATCATTCGAGAATTTGGAAAGGAATATAAAATTAATTTTGCTTAGGTACTTATCACTGGAATATCTTTACAGTCATGTTTTTATCAGCTTTCTTGGCTTTCTAGCTAGGAAAAGATGAGTTAGGCGTAAGCGGGTGGCGGGAATCGAACCCGCATTAATAGCTTGGAAGGCTATAGTTTTACCACTAAACTACACCCGCAAATTTCCAGTTATTCAACTATAGCATAGCCTTATTGAAATTACAAGCCTTTATTGAGAATTTCTTGACTCAATTCTAATCCGCACATATAAATTACTCAAATCTGGTTTTGAACCATCTTGATTATAAGCACCCACAAAGCTCTCTTGTCTGAAAATTTCATTGAGTGCCTGTTCATAGATGCTTTTCTCACTGCGGAGTGTCATCGGTTCAATACTGATCACTATCGCTTGTTGAAAGTTGCCATTTTTATCAATTACTAAACTAGCTAGTATATCTGCTGCTTTCAATCCAGAATCACTAGGGAGAATACTAATCTCTAATTCTTTGCTGTGACTACCTTGATATTCTGCCAAAACATCAGGTAAAGCATCTACTCTTAATTTTTGTTCTTGTCTTAATTGTTCTACTTCATCTTTCAGTATCGGCTCAACATTAGCCAAAACACCTCCTCCTTTTGAAACTGGTGTCTCTTCTGGAGTGGGAGTTTGTGCATCTTCTGGAGTAGGAGTTGGTGTCTCTTCTGGAGTGGGAGTTGGTGTCTCTTCTGGAGTAGGAGTTGGTGTCTCTTCTGGAGTGGGAGTTGGTGTCTCTTCTGAGGAAATATCATTTGGTAGGGGAGTTCCCTTTCCCAAAGTCACTTCTTGACGACGATTCCAAGGCAGTTCACCTAATGGTATTGTTTCTGTAGATGTAGGCGTTTCTGTAGATGTAGGCGTTTCTGTAGATGTAGGCGTTTCTGTAGATGTAGGCGTTTCTGTAGATGTAGGCGTTTCTGTAGATGTAGGCGTTTCTGTAGATGTAGGCGTTTCTGTAGGTGCAGGTGTTTCTGTAGGTGTTGAGTTTACTGATTTACGAACTGGTTGATCATTAAATTCAGGATCTTTCTCAGTGTCTTGACTTGGCTCTGTTTGTTCTAGATTTAACTTTGATTCAATCACATCATCTTCTGAGTTTTCAGAAGTCGTTGAGGTGGTTTTTGGTAAAGTTGCCGTAACAGAGTTTTGAGATGAAGAGGAAGGTTGTGGTTTTATTGTTGTAGATGTTGATTGTTTTTGTGATTTTACTGGAGGTGAAATATCTATCAAATCAACAGGAATATTGGCTGAATGAGAATGGGGAAGCCAAGGTTTAAATTCACCAGATGAACGCAAAAACAAAAATACTAACAAGTGTAGAGAAATTGAACTGATAAATACAATCATCCACAAAAAGGGTGGATCAGTATGTCTCCTCCAGCTTGGTGTGGAAACTAGAGATTTATCTGTAACTGAGGGTATCATTATCAAATTTACAGTATCTTAATTTTTCTTTTTTCCCTACACCCCACACCCTGCACCCTACACCCCACACCTCACACCCTAGTTATTGCAGTGGTTCTGGTGTCACGACAAATGTGAGAACCGTTTCGTCTATTCCTTTCAGTTCTAGGGGACTGCCTTTAGTAATTTCTTCTTCCTGCAAATAATCTGCCACAGCCGCAGAAACCAAGATACTACCAGGTACAGCAGCAGCTTGCAACCTAGCAGCAATATTCACGCTTGGACCAATAGCCGTATAGTCGGCACGTTCAGCACTGCCAAACATTCCCACAACTGCTGTACCTTGGTGGATGCCACAACGAAACTGTACGCCTTTGCGACCATCAGTTTCAAATATCCCTTGTTCTAGCCAACGTTGATTTAAACTAACCAAAGCGCGTTGCATTCCTCTAGCTGTATTGATAGCACGACGCACTTGTTCATTAGGTGTTAGTTCTTCTGGCGCTCCATACAAAGCTAAAATAGCATCTCCCATAAATTTATCCACAGTGCCACCATTGTTAAATACAACTTTGGTCATGGTTTCTAAATATTCATTCAGCACCTCTGCAACTTTTCGGGATCTGAGAGTATTGGATAGCTGGGTAAAACCAACAATGTCACTAAATAAAACTGTCACTAAGCGAGGTTCAGGACGTAAATCTAGGGACAAGCTGCCAGAAGCGGCTTTTTTAACCAATGCAGATGGCAAAAAGCGTTTGAGTACCGATTCTGTCAGATAGGTGTTTAATTCCAAAACTCTTTTTTCGTTTTCCTTCAGGGCTAAAAGATTCCTCGCTTCTGCCAGAAGTTCCCGGTCATTAAATGGTTTAGCTAAATAAGCATCGGCTCCATGTTCTGTCCCTTCAATCCGAGTCTCTTCATCAACTTTTGCAGTCAGCAGAATGATCGGTATCCCCCGCATTAGCTCTTGGCTACGGATCATCTGAATCATTTCTATGCCTGTCACCAAGGGCATCATTAGATCCGTAATGATCAAATCAGGCAGAATCTCATGGGCGACATTATATCCTTCATAGCCGTTGCGAGCAGTAGCCACTTGATAGTTACTGTCACGAAGAATTTCGGCTACATAAGAACGCATATCTGGGTTGTCATCTACAACTAAGACGGACTGATTATTTCGTGAAGGATGATGAACTTGAGGATTCGCTTCTGTAGTGACAGCACTAGTGGAGAAATTTTTGCTAATGATTTCTCTGTTGTCCCCTGTTGACTCGATATATTCCACATCAACCAATTCTACGCTGGCACGACTGGTATTAAGTTCACAGGGTGTGTCTAGTACCTGTTCTGGGGGTAAGTGATCTGTACCTGTTTGCAGTCGTAAGGTAAATTGAGTACCTTTGCCATAAACTGATTGTACTGATACTTCGCCACCGTGTAGTTCTACTAGTTCTTTAACCAAGGACAAACCCAAACCACTACCTTCATAGGTACGATTTTCTGAGCCTTCAGCTTGACGAAATCTCTCAAATAAATGGGGAATTTGCTCAGGAAGAATACCAATGCCTGTATCTTGGATTTGGACTACGCAGTTATTTCCATCATTAAACAATCTGACGCTGATTTTACCACCTTCGGGTGTAAATTTCATGGCATTTGACAACAGGTTGTAAAGCACTTTGTCAAATTTTTCCATGTCTAAATAGACTGTGGGACATTCAAGCAAATCCGTAATAACTTGTAGTCCTTTTTTTTCACAGTAGAGGCGAAATGAATCAACGATTTGGCTAACAAAGTCAACCATATCGCAAGGACGAAAAGTAGGCTGCATTCTGCCAGCATCTAGGCGTTGTAAATCTAGTAGTTGATTAACTAATCGCAGGAGACGACGGGAATTGCGGAGGGCGATCGCACTTTGAGCATGGGATAAACCTTCTCCTGCTGCCACCGATGACTCCAGCGGACCTTGAATCAAGGTGATCGGAGTCCGAAATTCATGGGAGATATTTTGGAAAAATTCGGTTTTTTGTCTATCTAGTTCTATGAGGCGTTCAGCTTGTTCACGAGTTTTTTGATACAAACGTGATTGTTGCACTGCGATCGCTGCTTGGGCTGCTACTGATTTAGCCAATTCAATTTCTGACGGCAGCCACTTACGGATTTTATTACCTTCTCTTAGGGTAATACTACCTATACACTTACCATCATGGAGCAGGGGGACAACCATGAGCGATCGCGGCCGCATTTTCAACGGCAAATCAAACGCCTGGACATCTGAAGAAGAATGAGTAATATCTGTAATAACTACAGGTTCTTGTGTTCTTAATATTTCCTGTAAAATTGGATTTTTCTGAATTGGAGATTGAGAACGAGATAAGTGTTGATTTAACGAGCGATGATGGCTGGTAAAGCGACTATCCTGAAAATTCTCTAAATTTTTAGAACTATCATACAAGCCTACACATTCTACAAATTCATCGTCCTGAGTCCATAAAGACAGGACACAACCATCAACTTGTAAAGCTTTTCCCAATCTTTGCGTTATAGCTGCAAATATATCTTGCGGATCTAAACTAGAGCGAATCTCTCTCGTAATTGTATTAATTAAAGCTTCTCTTTTAGCTAAAGCTTCTACTTGCTCATAAGCATAGGCTTGAGACAAAGCTAATGCGGCCTGATCAGCCACCAGAGACACTAGCTGTACCTCTTCCTCTTCCCAAACACGCCCTTGATGACATTGGTGTAGAGCTAACACTGCACTTAGTTCTTGTTGACAAATCAGAGGTACTACCAGGCTAGAACAAATATGAGCAGCACTAAAAGCCGCAGTGCGATCGCCATCCCCCTGGATACGCTCATCACCAGCCACATTGTGAATCACTTCTACTTGACTAGTTTCCCACACCGTCTGCGCTAAAAGAGATAAAGGACTGCTATGGTCTGGAGGATTTAGAGGTTGTTGATCTTCACCAGCAGAAATTGATTCCCCATGAGTAGATATCTCCTGTTCCTGAACTGACTCGTAAGCAGGTTTTTGGTAAATACATCCTTCATCTGCCAACTGGTTATCCTGGAAGGGACGTAATAGACAAACATCCACCTCCAACATATGCCCTACTGCATCGACGATAGTTTGTAAAATTTGCCGATAGTCTAAGGCGCTACGAATAGTATTGGTGACAGCATTCAGCAGGGACTCTCGACGGAGTGTGCGGGTGAGTTCACGGGTTCTAGCTTTAAGAACATTATGTGTATCCAAAGCTTGGCGTACCACAGCTTTAAGTTCTTCAGCTTCCCAGGGTTTAGTAACATATTTAAATACCTTACCAGAATTAATAGCTTCCACTAAATCTTCGACATCAGTGTAGCCAGTTAAAATAATGCGGATAATATCTGGGTATTGAGTTGCTGTCAGACTTAAAAATTCTGTACCGCTCATCATCGGCATCCGTTGATCGGAGATGATAACGGCTATGTCTCCCTCTTGTGCCAATAATTCTAGTGCCGCAGGCCCAGAGTTAGCCCTCAGCACCTGATATTCGCGATAGAAACTGCGGTATAGCAGGTCTAGGTTGTCTGGTTCATCATCGACAACCAAAATTTTTGGCTTACTGTTTGCTGGTGATATCATGTACCACTTTCCTGCTGCGATGGCAGTCGGGTAAAGAATAGTCTGATCAGATAAAGATTTTGCTGAATCAGGTAAGGTTCGACCATTTCGACCAATAGCTGTGGGGACAGATGACTGCTAGGTGTGTGAGAGTTTACTGACAACAATTGCTTTTAACTGTTTTCTTTTTTGAAACATGGCAACCGATTCCATAGTCATTTTTGATTCAACAAGTTGACTTTGACGGCATAAATCCTGCTTCTCCTCCTTTTATAACCTTTTTGGGCTACAAAATACCTCTTCAGGGATGAAATAGTGTCAGTAACCTGTATACTAAGTTTTCCCATCTTAGAGGTTGCACTAACACTCACAGGTCAATTTTATTGATTGTAATCATGGTAGATTCATGAATATGATGCAATAATAGTCATATTTGACGCTAAAGTATACTATTAAACAGGTATTTATTTCAAATTTACCAATCAGAACTAATACTAGAACAGTTAGTAGTGTTAGGGAAGCAGAGAATTAAAAATTGAGTATCTCTACAGATGCTCTTGCCGCTAGGCATTACACCATACTTACATAGTCAGTCTTCTTTCCCACACTTAGGGTAGTTGATAAGCTGATTTTAACATCTTAAAACTGGAAATCCCAAGAAGTTACTGAATTCAACTGAGCCGAGTGTCAATAAAAATACCATTAATTGCGGATACCTGCAAATCAAAGATATAGAATAGGTAAATTGTTATTTAGGAGTCACTCGATTTTGGATTTTGGATTGACCAAACACCATTAGGGCTGGGTATGGGGTGTGGGGCTAGTAACTCAAGAAAAGCCCCTACTTTTAAGTATGGAAACAGAAAAAAGATGTATGGCTGTAGCCAGGATAATTAGGACATTATGAATCCTAGAAACGTAGATATAACAAGGCTTTTCCTCCTGCCTCCAGCAAGACAGCCCTCTGCCTCCTGCTATATGTTGAAGTTTGAATTTTTTTCCCCCTACACTGTTATACAGGCATACTTAAGAAACTTATCTTTAAATCAAATTTATTCTCTAACTAGCTTTGAAATCTTGGTTTTTTCATCCACACCACCAACATTCAGTTACAGATGCTGGTACCCCTCACGGCAGACAAATCCAAATCCGTGAGGCTACATCTGCTGATTTGTATAGTATTGCTCAAATAATTGCGGAAAGCTTTCACTCCCAAAAAGGTTTATGGGGATGGGCATTTCCATTATTCCGTTTGGGTATTTATGAAGACTTAAGGCATCGTCTAGCCTCAAAGACACCTCATCAGGTTTGCTTGGTAGCCATTGATAATAGCATTAGTGGAACTAATCAAATACTAGGAACTGTAGAACTGAGTGTGCGTTTTGGCGATTCTTGGGCAAATGTTCACAAGAGTTTTCCTTATCTATCCAATTTAGCTATTGCTCCAAAATATCGTAGATATGGTTTAGCATCTAGTTTACTGATTACCTGTGAACAAATCTGTCAAGACTGGGGATTTCAGGATTTATATCTTCATGTCTTAGAAAATAACCATCAAGCTAGACAACTTTATTTCAAGCTAGGATATAGAGTGCATAAAGTTGAATCTGATTGGCATACTTTTTTTTTCAATCCTTCCCGGCTGATTTTTTTGCACAAACGCCTAAATACTTAATCACTACAAAGCCATTACTAATTTAATGCGTCAACAACAGGGTGTGGGGTGTGGGGTGTGGGGG
>NZ_LUFH02000170.1 GCF_001586785.1 Sphaerospermopsis aphanizomenoides BCCUSP55 | reverse complement strand
GTTGATAATAAAATAGTCATCCAAGCATATAAACCTTCCCAAATACTTACTATTCCTGGTATATATCCCTTGGGTTTTCCTATCTCCGGTGCTTGTAATTTAGGAAAATATTTACTGATAAATATATGAAATATGTGATGAGTAAAAGCAATAACGAAAATAGGCGATATAATTGCCAAGATTGCAAAAATAATAAATAATTCTGGACTATTAGTAAAAGATGCAATTTTATAGCCCAATTTTCCCGTATTTGTAAATACAAAAGCAACGATTCTTAAGCATAAGGCCAGAATAATGGCTTTTAACCAAGAACTAGGATATGGAAACCAAACAGGCAAAATGGTTTTTTTTGGTGTTTGGTTATTCACCCTTGATGAATTAGGTTTAGTCATAAATAGCACTAAAGCAACTATACTCATCCTACCATTGTTTTTACTTAGTGCAGCATAAATAACATGATTTCAACCCAATCCATTGAAGACTTATTTCAGATAATTGAAAATTTCTATAATTTTTCTATGGTTAACATATCTATAAAAATTGATAAAATTCTTTTGCTAATAATTAAGATTTATTTGCAGAAATTACCAGTTTTTTTAGTTAATCAATCGCTATAATTCAAATCAGAACTGACTTCTAGCAATTATTAATAAATGTAAATAGCAAATATTCCTATTTCTTGTTCACTCCTATATTTGAGACAATCAGAAACGATTTAATTATCAAGCACTTATAGTTATTTAATTTGCAAAGGGAGATGACCAGATGAAATTGGCTTACTGGATGTATGCAGGACCAGCCCATATTGGCACTTTGCGGGTAGCTAGTTCTTTTAAAAATGTTCACGCCATCATGCACGCTCCTTTAGGTGATGACTACTTTAACGTCATGCGTTCGATGTTATCCAGGGAACGTGATTTTACTCCAGTTACAGCCAGTATTGTAGATCGTCATGTTTTAGCGCGTGGTTCTCAAGAAAAAGTGGTAGAAAACATCACGCGCAAGGATGCAGAAGAACACCCTGATTTGATTGTTTTAACTCCTACTTGCACATCGAGTATTTTGCAAGAAGATTTACAAAACTTTGTAGATAGGGCGCAAATGGATGCTAAGGGTGATGTGCTGTTAGCTGATGTCAACCATTATCGTGTGAATGAACTGCAAGCAGCAGACCGAACTTTGCATCAAATCGTACAATACTATATTGAGAAAGCGCGGAAAAAAGGGGAATTACCAACAACAAAAACTGAAAAACCATCAGTTAATATCATTGGGATTTCTACACTAGGTTTTCACAATAACCATGATTGTACAGAACTGAAAAAATTAATGGCTGATTTGGGAATTGAAGTTAATGCTGTAATTCCTGAAGGTGCTTCAGTTCATGAATTGAAGAATTTACCAAAAGCTTGGTTTAACTTAGTTCCTTATCGGGAATTGGGTTTAATGACTGCTAATTATTTACAAGCAGAATTTGGTACACCATTCATAGATATTACGCCGATGGGTGTGGTGGAAACGGCTAGATGTATTCGCAAGATTCAGCAGGTGATTAATGAACATATTTCGACTTCGCTCAATATAAAAGGTGCGAATGTTGATTATGAGGAATTTATCAACGAACAAACTTTGTATGTATCTCAAGCGGCTTGGTTTTCTCGTTCTATTGACTGTCAGAATTTAACAGGTAAAAAAGCAGTGGTTTTTGGTGACAGCACCCATGCTGCGGCCATGACTAAAATTCTGTCACGGGAAATGGGAATTCATGTAGTTTGGGCTGGTACTTATTGCAAATATGATGCTGACTGGTTTAAAGAACAGGTGAGTGAGTATTGCGATGAGGTATTAATTACAGAAGATCATGGTGCTATTGGAGATGCGATCGCTCGTGTTGAACCTTCTGCAATTTTCGGTACACAGATGGAACGTCACGTAGGTAAACGTTTAGACATTCCCTGCGGTGTCATTGCAGCACCTATTCACGTGCAGAATTTCCCCATTGGTTACAAACCATTTATGGGTTATGAAGGTACAAATCAAATCACAGATTTAATCTACAATTCCTTCACTTTGGGAATGGAAGATCACCTGTTAGAAATCTTTGGTGGACACGATACAAAAGAAGTAATTACCAAAGGAATATCTGCCGAATCTGATTTGAATTGGACAAAAGATGGTTTAGCAGAATTGAATAAAATTCCTGGTTTTGTGCGGGGGAAAGTGAAGCGAAATACGGAAAAGTTTGCCCGTGAACGGGGAGTTAAGGATATTTCGGCTGAGGTGTTGTATGCGGCTAAGGAGGCTGTAGGGGCGTAGGTTTTGGGGGTTAGCTAACTTTGACAGGGCATCTATTGAAGATGCCCTATTTTTATTCGTAAACTTTACCCCCCTGAAAAGTTAATTTTATTTTGTTTATCCTGGCATAGTCGTTAGGTTGGATCTTAGGGACTACCAAATAAAAAAATATCTAATTTTGTCTTGTGGGATGGGCTTTTAGCCCGTCCATTCAAAAAGCGGGCAAGATGCCCGCACCGCAAATTTGGATAAATTATTTTTTGGAACTACGTTGAGATAAAGAGACTTATATAAGGAAAACAAAATGAATAATTTTGAAAAATCAGCATTAATTTCCGAACTCGCACAACTTGGCATCAAGCATACTCCTGACAAAATTGTACGTATTGCTAAACAAGCAGATGGTAAAATCGTCTTTTTAGAAGAGGGAAAAGCTGGTAAAAGAGGAAGTGGACTTGTACACATTTTAAAAGAACATCGAGATGACTTTGCTAGACGCGGAATTTCCGAAGATGAAATCCCCGATGCTGTCATGGCTGCTGTAACCAGTGGAACGCTTCTTGGTTATCAAGGAACAACAGAACTTCCTAGAGAAATTTATGAAGTAACTTTTAATGGAAAAAAGCAGTACATAGCAGTGACGATAGGCGATAATGGTTATATAGTTGGGGCTAATCCCGCCTCCTTACCATGATTCCACCTGAGTAGCTATGGCAATAAAGATAAAACTGATGGCTGATTATGGATGCGATCCTTTATGGTGGGCAGATGCTGATAAAGTGGGTAACATCGATCCAGCAAGATTGCCCCTCAGTCAAGAAACCATTAACCATTTGAGAAAATGGGCGACTGATTATAATGCCACATTAAATTGGCAAGACCCCGCTAATTCACCAGAATTGAGTCCAGAAGAAGAAGCAGCTTTTGAATTAGAAGGAATTAGTTTATGGAAACAACTGCAAAAGGAACTTGCACCTAATTATGAAGTTGTTTATTTTAGCGAGTCATTAGGTAAAGTTGTCACAGATATCAATGAATTAGAATTTTTACGTGCTATCTATGCTTAACTAATTAGATTAAAAAATATCAGTTACAGCATGAGTAAAAATTCCACAATTCCCAACCCAGCAAACTTAACCGATGCTCGTAATAACCTATATAACATCTGCGCTCAAGTAGTTGCAGATAGAGAAATAATGATTATGACCCGACCAGAAGGTGAAAATGTCGCCTTAATTGCTGCTGATGAATTTAGAAAGTTTATTAGAAACAACTTATTTATTACGCTCACCCAACAATGCAGCGCGTCTTTTAACAGCTTTAGAAAGAGCAAAAGCCAGAACTTTAAAACCCCAAAGTATCAACGAACTACGTCAGGAGTTGGGAATTGACGAAAAAGAAGAAGGAGAAATCAAAAAAGCAAGAAATTAAAGTTGTTTATTTCAGTGAAACTTTACGTAAATTTGTCACTAATATCACTGAATTAGCATCATGACTATTTTTTTTGTGGAAGTGGAAACACCAAAGGTTATAAATTAGTCTGTTGAGAAACAGCAGCAATAGATTTTTTCATAACCTCATGACTAACAAAGCTCAAGCTATTAATCCGCAGAATAAGTTTCAGTGTGTTGGTATCATCAACCGCGCAAACAGAATATTCATGGGAATGGTTGCAGCTGTCCCTATTGCTTTAGCATTACCCGCAGACGCTTTAGAAGTACAGATAACACCAACTGCTCCGAAACTGGGAGATACAATATCAGTCTTAATTGATGTAGATAGCCAAGAAAATCCTAGTGTTCCCACAGTAGCAGTGGGAGAGAAAACATATCCAGCCTTTAAAATTTCTCCCCAGAGATATCGTGCTTTTATTCCTACCACTCCACTAGAAAAAGCTGGAGTCAGAAAAGTGACAGTAGCTGGAGATGGACAAGAAAAAAATCTAGCAGTTCAAGTAGGCGATCGCAAATTTCCCGTCCAACGCATCACCTTACCACCCGGAAAAGCCGGAGTAGAAGCCACAGAATATGAACTCCAGCGGGTAAAAGAATTTAAAGCCCTACAGACACCAGAAAAATATTGGAACGGTGTTTTCCTCAAACCCAATAAAGCCAGAATGTCCACAGGCTATGGTGTACGTCGCTACTATAATGGTAAATTTGCCAATGATTACTACCATCGTGGCGTTGACTACGCTGGTGGAACTGGTTCACCTGTCGTTGCTCCAGCAGCTGGGAGGGTAGCTTTAGTAGGTACAGTCTCCCAAGGTTTCCGAGTTCATGGTAACGTAGTTGGCATCGACCACGGTCAAGGAGTAACAAGCATCTTCATGCACCTCAGCCGCATTAATGTCAAAGAAGGCGATATTGTCAAAGCCGGACAACTCATTGGTGGCGTAGGTTCAACAGGTGCTTCTACAGGCCCACACCTACACTGGGGTTTATACGTCAATGGGCAATCTATTGATCCCAAATCTTGGCAAACTAAGGTAGTTGATTAATTCGAGTACCGAGTGCTGAGTATCGAGTGCTGAGTAGAGAGTACCGAGTGCTGAGTGCTGCTGTATGATATCGTTGGGCTGGTTGTTAATTGATTTTTCTCAATTACCAATTACCAGCCCTAAAAGATATGATAAGTATTCAAACGGAGATAATATTACCTCTATTGTTTAAATTTAATTGTGAGAATTATGAGTATTGAAAAAATTGTCGAACAAGCCCTTCAAGATGGTTATCTCACACCAGCGATGGAAGCAGAAGTGGGGCGCATTTGTGATAACGCCTCTGATCTTTCCATTGAGGAGTACATGGCTCTAGACCGACTCATGGGTTCATTGTTGACTGGTGAAGTAGTAGCAGTACCTCGCAAACAATTTATTAACGTGATGGAGGAATTGGTACTCACAGAGGTAATCGCCAAAGTTGCAGAAATTGAAGCCACTTCTGAAAGCTCCCTGGATGTGGGAGATATCACCGCTTACGCTCTCAATCGTCTGCCACCCCTGTATGCGACAACAGAAGAAGGAGCGAATTACCAACGTCAACGCGCTAAAACAGAACTTCAGGTTCTGATTTCTCAGCAGGTAGCAGAGGCAATTGCTCGTTATTTAGATAAACCTGATTTCTTCCCAGAACGTCAAGCTTTAGGCAAAAACACTGGCAATGAAATCCTCAGCCAAGTTAGTACCTTACTCCAAGTTTACGCGCCTAGTTTTGAGCAAAAATCTCAATCTTAATCAAGGGAATAGAGGAGCAGGAGAGAAATCAATTTTTCTGATTCTTCTGATAGAGGAGCTTGGCGTAAGCCATACTCCTAACTAGGGTTTGCTGAAAAAGTTATCGGTGTTCGCGCAGCGTGACGTGAGTCATGGGCTAGGAGTTCAGGAGTTCAGGAGAATTTAGAAGCAGTTAGGAGTAGTATCGAGCTTGGAAAAGTGGTCGGCTTTTGATGCCATCATCCTTTTTTCCTTACACTTTATTCGGATTTTATCCCCCTGTATACCTTGATTTATCTATGTTTTACATTTATTCAGCAAGCCCTAACTAGCAACTTACGTGCTGCACTAATTTCTTACTAACACTGATGTACCTAATTTTACTTGTTCATACAACATTCGCACATCAGAGTTACGCATTCTTAAGCAACCATGAGACACTGCTGCTCCTATTAAATCAGTATTAGGTGTTCCATGAAAGCCAATTTCGTTTCTTCCATCTGACCAAAACCCAATCCATCTATCTCCTAAAGGACTATCCGTACCTGCTGCAAATATTTCTCCAGTAATCGGATGCTTCCAAATTGGATCATGTTGCTTATGAATGACTTGAAAATCACCTGTTGGCGTTTCCCAACCCTTCTTGCCTACAGCAATTGGATAACTGGCTATCACTTCATCATAGCGGTAAACATAGACGCGGCGATCGCTTAAATCAACTACCACCTGTGTCCGATTCACTTCTAGTCCCTGCACTGATTTAGCTTGGGCTATCCCTGGAAAGAAAAAGCCCTTGGGACTATTATTCTCTTTTTGATTATCTCCTGTTTCTGGAACTGCTAACTTTGTCTCCTTGGGTGTGTCCGCAGTAGCATCTGGATTTTGGTTTCCTTGTACTAATCTCGTCTTAGGTTTGGTCGCAGAGGAATTTGCTGCTGATGGAGGTTCGGCCAAAGCTACTTCCCCAATGCCAATGCCTTCCGATGGATTTTTACCAGAGTCAGTGCGGTTGGTGGGATTTTTCCTCAATGTCGTGAATGCTGATTGATTTAGCTGCCCTGTTGTTTTCATAGTATGCCAATGGACAGCCAAAGACAAAATTGCTGTGCCAAAACAGAGGAACATTACCATCCGCGCTACAGATTCATTTCTTGCCATTGCCATCGCTTATTGTTTATCCCTGACATATCTGGCTCATTAAAATTATGGACTGCTAAGAGCAGCCAATTAGCAAAGAATTTATCAATAATTATCAGTTGTCTCATTACTCTGACAATATCTTTACAATTGAGGAGGAAGGTGACAGGTGACAGGTGACAGTTAAGAGGGAATAGGGAATAGGAGTTCAGTAGTTCAGGAGTTCAGTAGTTCAGGAAGAATAAGAAAGAAGTAATTTTTCCCCTGCACCTCTGCAC
>NZ_LUFH02000016.1 GCF_001586785.1 Sphaerospermopsis aphanizomenoides BCCUSP55 | reverse complement strand
ATTATAGGTGATCCCTTGTTTTTCTAAATAACTAATAGCTAATAATCCCGCAAAAGAAAATTGCGTTTGACATTGACTATCTGTATCTGTAGAGTTAGAAAATATTAACCCGCGACGAATAGCCTGATCTGTAGAGTTATCTGTCACCACATCATCAAAACCAATATTATAGAGAGGCAAATTGGTTGGTGGGGGAACTTCCAATCTGCCAATATTACTTAACAAACAAGTGCCAATCATTTGATTTTGCAGATTAGCAGCTAAATTTTGTTGTGGATGACGATAAATGTTTAACCCAATTACACGGGGGTGATAAGATGCTAATTTTTGTAATAATTTATTGATAGTTTGGTCTGACAAAGGCCATTGTTCCCGTGTCAGATCCGCTTCGGTAATGGTGACTAATAAAATGCGTGCATCCAGTGGTTCTTGAGGACGGGAGCGCAACATTTGGTCATAAATCTTTAACTCTGTAGTTTGTAACCATTTTAGTTCTTTGATTCCCCAAACTAAAGCGGTTACTCCCACACTACTCAGTAACAGGACTGACAGGCAATTATGAACGCTAACGGTTAGGCGTGAACCTCTATCTTGAATGAAAAATGCACCGAATTTTGCTAAAATTCCATTAATCACGGTATGACAGTAGCGTGGGTTTGTAGATGTTTAACTGTAGCATTTTTTCATTTAACAATTTATTCCTGTGGAGATTTTTGCCCCTCTTCTACAGGATTTAACCGTGACAAAGGCATTGTTGTGGATAATACGGGTGTTGATTGAGTTGCTGCGTCTAACTGGGTTGGTTCTGGTACTATTTCCGCAGTCACATTACTTAAATAAGAACCAACAATCTTATCGTAGTTAGAAGCAACTGCTAAAAATGCTCCTCCTAAAATATAGACGGGTAATGGTAGGGACACTTCTTTTACCCAGTCAAAAAATTGTGCTAAGGCAAACAACACAAAAAAACAAACAAGCCAAACTCTCATCTTTTCTTTCCCTAAATAGAAACAATTATATTTAACAGGTTAAACAGCTTGCATAATACTAGATGTACATCACAAGCACAAATTTTTTGGTCAGCATTCAGCAGTCAGCAAGAAACTGCAAAAATTAAGGCAAAATAAAATATAGGACTGGTATTTGATTTTTGAAATTATCTGTGTAGAGAGGGAACAGGGAACTCTTAACAGGGAACAGGGGAAGTGTACGGAGTGTTTTTCAAGAATCAAATATGATTCCTATACAAGTAGAATAAAAAGTTGGCGGTGGAGGATACCAAGGTTTTTCTGAGGGTGAGTGTACAAAAAAGACTATTCTCTGTTCCCCACACCCCACACCCAGCCTAAACAAATAAGTTTGTGATTTACTGAATATAAGTGAATATGATTTGACCCTATGAGTTACTGCCTTAATCCCCATTGTTCCAAACCGGAAAACCCTGATCATGTTAAGTTTTGCATCTCTTGTGGTACTAAGTTGCTTCTGAAAGAACGTTACCGCGCTATCCAACCGATAGGACAAGGTGGTTTTGGCAGGACTTTTCTAGCGGTAGATGAGGATAAACCTTCCAAACCTCCCTGTGTAATTAAGCAATTTTATCCCCAAGCCCAAGGTACAAACACTGTACAGAAAGCGATAGAGTTATTTAATCAAGAAGCAGTACAGTTGGATGAGTTGGGACAACATCCGCAAATTCCTGCACTTTTATCATATTGCACTCAAGATGATAGACAGTATTTAGTTCAAGAATTTATTAATGGGTTGAATTTAGCTCAGGAATTGGCACAAAATGGTGCTTTTAATGAAAGCCAGATTCAGCAATTATTAATTGATTTATTGCCAGTGTTGCAATTTTGCCATAGCAAGGAAGTAATTCATCGAGATATTAAACCAGAAAATATTATTCGTCGATCCCCCCTCAGTCCCCCCTTAAAAAAGGGGGAAGTAAATAATGCCCCTCTTGCTAAGGAGGGCGGGGGGGATCTAGTAATTGTAGATTTCGGTGCAGCTAAATCAGCTACAGGTACAGCTTTGAATCATACAGGTACAAGTATTGGTAGTCCTGAATATGTTGCACCAGAACAAATGCGGGGAAGGGCAATTTTTGCCAGTGATATTTATAGTTTAGGGGTAACTTGTATTAATCTGTTAACGGGGCGATCGCCTTTTGATAGTTATGATACCCATAATGCTGCTTGGATTTGGCGACAATATCTGAAAACTGCTGTTAGTAATGACTTGGGTAAAATCATTGACAAAATGGTAGAAAGTATCCCTAGTCGCCGTTATCAAACAACTGCTGAAGTTCTGAAAGATTTGAATATTCAAACTTCTGCATCTATACCACCCACAATTATCAATAACCCAGTTACACAAAAACCTCCTATTCCTCAACCTGTTGTTTCTCAAACTCCTAGTCAAATAGAGAAGGAATTACTAGAAGTTAAAACACAGTTTACAGGTGGTAAGTTGCAACCACAAAATGTTCAACCTCAACCCTCTGTTTCTACTAATAATCCTACTAATAAGGATGCTATAGATAAAGATTTGGAGGAGATGAGGGCTAAGTTTTTGGGTAATGGGTGAGTTATTTTACTCGTAGTTTCAATTCTCATATCTTTATTGGCGTAACCATTATAAAGCTTAATGCTGATAGCAAGTATATTTATCAGGGAAACTCTATGACAATTAAAACTAAAACTTTTCAATTTACACCCCAACAATTGAAACAACTAATCACATCTCACTACTTTCGACAAAGAAAAAGAATATTAATTATTTGTCTGATTTGTATGGTGATAGGTACAGGTTTAACCATTTTTGTCAGTACAAATTTTATCGGTTTAGCTGGTTATTTTGGATTCCTCTTTATAGTGTTGAGTTTGCCTCCATTTTTAATAAATATGAAAAAAACTCAACCTATCGCCAATTTTTTACCGAGGTATTGGGAAGTAGATTCAGAATTTATTACTATTTATTTTGAAGATGGTAGTTTGTCTAAATTTAGGTTTGAGCATTTATGTAAAGCTGACAAAATTACCGAATACTATCTACTTTATTTAACTCCTGCTGGATATTTTCATTATCTGCCCATAGCAGCTTTTGAAAGTGAGAAAGATATTAATCGGTTTGAATTATTTTTACAAGGTAAACAGTTAATTAAACTTTGGTAGTTTGAGGGAATAGGAAAGAGAAAAAAAACAAGTAAAATAAACCATCAACACAAGTGAGATGGCTTACTTTTTTGAAAATTTTTTAAGTTGCTAACATTAATGCTGCATCAAGATTTAAACGGGAGCATCCCAAATGTGTAAGTTTATTTTTTCCTTGAGTTCAAGACGTGAAATGAACGAACCACGAAGGACACGAAGGACACAAAGAGAAGAAGGAAGAAGAGAGTTTTTGGTGTTGCTGCGGTTATTTTTTCAAAATTGGGATGCTCCCATTTAAACAGTTATTGATCTGGAGTCTTACGAGGAAGAAAATTACTTGAAACATTATCAATAACATTCTGAAACGGCTTAGGTAACAGGGACGTAGAGAGATTAGGTTTAGGTATTAAATCACTTAAATTAGAAACAGAAGCAGGTATTTCAGTTCCACCACTAACAAAAGCAGCTTGACTATCACTTATTTGTTGGAAAATTTCAGTATTTTTGTAAATTCCAGAATTAATATTTCTCAGCATAGTTGAATGTGCCTAAAGACAGAAACTATGTCTCATTAAAGAGGGAAGATTTTCTTTTTTTCTCTACCTTTTGGTGTATTTTCAAAATGCTACATTATGCTGTCTTTGACTACTGCTGTAAATTTTGCGGTCACTTTTTGCCCATTCATTAAAGTCCTCAAAAGCTTCTGCTTCAAACAAAATTCTTCGTCTCATCAGATGCTTTCCCAATTAACCTCTACGAGATTACTCCGATTTTTAATATTTTCGACCGCAGTTAGCAATCTCTTTTTATTTGCCGGATGCTGTAAAAGAAAATGTGTTTCATCACTTTCATATACCACAATTTCAATTTCTTTGTCCTGAAAAGCAGCTTTTAAGCTTTCCAGAAAATTGCTGTCCAGTTCGTTAGCATTTAATCTATAACTGATATGGATTTTAATATTTTCCTAATTTGATTAATTTCTTAGAAAATCGTTATTTAGAGGCGATCACTTGCCGTATCAATAACTGAGTTATAAAATTATTATACATCATAGAAATTATCTCATATAAAAAAGCGATCGCTAACTTATTTGCACTACGGATAGGGCAATAGATTCAAATTTTGAATAAATCTATAATCTCGCTGGTTTTTGCTGATAAAAGGGTAATCGTATATTATTGCTGTAGCTGCTATCAAACCGTCACCAATTAGTAATCCGTGACTTAGCCGATATAATCGTAATAAATCAACTGCTTTGTCTGAAATAGGCTGGTCAATCCTAATTACATCAAACTGCTGAAGAAACTTTTCTAGGGTCTGCAACTCTACCTTGTTAGCGCAGCCAACAATTAGTTCCATTTGAGTAACTATGCTAATTGACAATCTAGAACTTGATTTTAGACTTTGTAAACAATTAACTGCTTCAGAAATACCTCGACCAACATCAATTATTATATCGGTATCTATAATTGTCGAACTAGTCATGGGTTTTTGACCACTCGGTTTCTCGCAGATTTCGTACCCAATTAGCACTACCTAAGTCTTGACGATCCTGCCACATTCCGATAAACCCATCGTTGTTTAAATCAACATCTGGTGACACAGAGATAGATTCAGTGTATGTGTACTTTTGTTTCAAATAGGCAATCAGGCTGACCACTTGATTTTGAGCTTCCGTAGGCAGAGATAAAAATTCACCTAAAAACTCTTGATTTGTCATATTTCACTATCATTAAACACCAAAATACATCCTTTATCTTAACGTATTTCAATCAGCTATGAGCGATCGCTCTTCCACTTATTTCCAAAAAGCGATTCCCAAGGAACGTTTAGCGATCGCACTAATTCAGTTCTCTAGCCAGTTTTTCTTTAATTTCTTGCATCTGTTGATTTTCGGCCGCATCAAGAAGGAGATATATTAAACTGGTGTTTAACATAGTCTTAATGTCTCGTCTTGCAATATTTTCGATACGACTAATTGTATTATGAATGTCTTTGTCTTCACTTAGAGCCTGTTTTACTTCTTCTATTTTTAAAGTCTTTAGTATGTCAATAATTTTTCTCATAAAGGGTTCAACAAATTGATCTAATACACCATGTCCACAACATAATGACAAAATATCTTCTGGACTTATTGAGTATTGTTCTGTTAACCGATTTTGTATATTAGGAATACCATCTCTAAAAATTGATTCATACCAACCATCATCAGCCATTAGTTCTTTTAGGTTTTCTAATGTATTTCTGACTCTATCTTCAATATTTTGAAATAAGATATTCTCATCTCCAATATTGTCGAATTGACTATCTTGAAAATTTAAAACTCTTGCAAATGCTTCGTTATTTATAAGATGCTCAACATTATTGTAGTTGATTTCTTTAAAGTAGAACCAAACGTAAAATAGAGGAGAAACTCTTCGGGAAATATTTTCAAATAAACTCCTAAAATCATAGTTTTTGGTGGTTAAGCTTTTGCATATTTCACTTAATGAAAAATGATTACACTGAAAGTTCTCTTTACTATAAACAACTGTATGGTAAATATAGTCAGCGATATACCATACATCTTTGTCGTACAAGTATTCACAATCACTATCAATGCAAATAATAAATTTTTTATTAACGAACCCTTTAAAGTTTTTTAAAATAGGTTTTCCACGTGTTCCTTTTTTATTGGGATATGCGAAATAAATTCTATTTCTTAAATTCGGTTTAACATTTTCAATAATAAGTCTCCAAAATTCTTCATCATAAAAATCCTCAACCAATACAGAAATATCACACTTCTTCTGACGAGCTTCTCCTTCGATTCTTTTAGCAGCCTCTTCATACAAGTTCATTTGTTATCGTCCTCCCTGAAACCCCTTAAAAGCCAATTTATTTAAGTAAATATTATTTGCTTTAATTCCATAATAGGCTCGTGCTTCTTCAAGTGATCTAATTTCATCCATATTTCTTGCTTTCCCAAGTAAAGTGCTGAAAGTTATAATATCAGGAAGCAATTCCAGGTTTTCATTTATGTTGTGATTTATATTATGAATAAGGTCAATGCCTTCTTCAACTCCACTGACTTTTTTAATCAAAGTATTAAGAGTTATATCATTAGGCTTGACATGAGATGATTTACTATAAGTTTCTGCGGTCATTAAATCAAAAATCTCTTTTGCATCTTTATAATTATTGAGCTTGGAAATAAGAGTAGTAAATGTTATGACATCAGGATAAATTGTATTCTCTTTCAGAAAATCTAATAATTGAAGACATTCATCTTTTGTAAATGAGGTATATTCACTAATTTTGCGATTAAATTGATAAAGTTTACGTAATTTGTTTCCCGAAAAGCTGCCAAAAATACTTTTTATTTCTTGTACACGTTCTCCTAATTGATCAGTTTTTTCTTTTAAAATGGTACTTTCTGTTACTAAATCTGAAGTTGACTGAATATCTTCTATTTGTGTAACTTCTTCAATCCAGCCTTCATACCAAACAGTCGGTGAATGAGTTGTAATAATAATTTGGCAATTTGGATTTATCTGCCTTATGTTTGAGATTAAACTCCTTTGCCAATCAATATGCAGCGATATTTCTGGCTCATCCATTAATAATATAGAATCTTTCCTATCTTGAAGTAATGTTGTTAATAAGATAATCAACATCTGTTTCTCTCCAGATGACAAATTTTCTGGTAGTATAGGTGTTTGGATTCCTTGTTTTAAAACGTGAAATTCCTTTTCATCAATTTTTTTTTCTGTATCATTAAATAATTGAGTTAAAATCTTAATGAATATATTTTTTGTATCATAAATAGATTCAATTCTAGCTAATTGATTTCTTCTTGTTGCTTTATCATCTATTTTAAATGTTTCTTCTACTTGATTAGATAAATCTCTTTGATAAGTAACAAATTCGTGTTTTAAGTTATCAAGTTGGTAGTCAAGTAATGTGGTATCTGGGTTTAACCTCTTTTCAACCACATCAAAAGTATTAATAAAGTTTATATTCAGATTATAATTGGTAATTTCTTTGTTTGCCGTTATACTTCTACTTTCACTATTAACTCTGACGACAATATCATCTTCTAACTCGATAATTATTTCATCAATGGGGTCAAATAACCTAAAATCCAATTTGCTATCTTCAACAGGCAATACTGCTTCATAAAGCATTCGTCATATTGTTGATTTTCCTGAACCATTTTTGCCAATCAAAACATTGACATCTTCATTGAGTTTCCATAAACATTCATTTCTCCACATATTTTTCATTTCAATTTTTCTTATATACATAGTTTTTTTTTATTTATGAGATTATTTTTGATTTTTAGTAACAATATTATTGCTATTGTTGCTTGATCACTTCACCTTATTTATATTTCTCTATTTTCAAATACCCCAAGATATATCTTATCCTAATGTATTTAATCTTTCTTACAAGGCTGTTGAGTTTCCTTTCGTTAGCCCAATCTTGTATTTTACAAGTATGTTAGAGAAGGTGCGGGGTGGGGGAATCGAACCCCCAGCGTTGACTCTTCGACAGGAATCTCTTTCAGCTTCCACCACTGCTCTCAGTACACTTGGGTAGTCACCAGACCTCCGCAGCAACGCTACCCCGCATGAACCAGCAATCACATATATAACAGGTGCAATCATAAGACTATCCTTAATGTTCACGAAGAACAAGGACAACTCTTGCACTGTTGAGCAGCCATTGAGAACTTCCAGAAGAACCTTTATTACGAAGCTTTCGGGAAAGCATAGATACCTGCTATCCCCGCATGATATTTTTGTTTAAAGATTGTAGCATAACTTTTGAAATAAATTCAATAGCATCTGACTCTTACAATTAAGGGCGGGGAAACCCCGCCCCTACAGCCAACCTTGCCAAAGTCAACAGCAAGGACTGAATTTTAAAGCTTAACCAGAAGAAGTCTCTTACTTCTTAGCTTCAGCAATAGGAACCCATTCAGTGTGGAAAGTTCCTTCTTTATCGGTACGCTTGTAGGTGTGAGCGCCGAAATAGTCGCGTTGTGCTTGAGTCAAGTTTTGAGGTAAGCGTTCACGACGGTAACTATCGAAATAATCAAGAGAAGCACTAAAAGCAGGAACAGGAATACCCATCTTAGCAGCAGTAACAATTACTTCCCGCCAAGCAGCTTGTCTATCCAGAATTGTTTGCTTAAATTCAGGTGCTAACAACAAGTTAGGTAAGCCAGGATTTTCGTCAAAGGCTTTCTTAATCTTATTCAAGAAACCAGCACGAATAATACAGCCACCCTTCCAAATCCGAGCCATTTCACCCAGATTTAGACCCCAATTATAGGTGGTAGAAGCTGTCGATATCAACGCCATACCTTGAGCATAAGAACAGATTTTGGAACAATAAAGGGCATCACGCACCATGTTCACAAAAGTCTTAATGTCTTTAAACTGGCTAGGAACAGGACCTGTTAATTGTTTAGATGCAGCAATCCGTTCATCTCTAATCGAAGAGATAATCCGGGAATTAACAGCAGCAGTAATTGTAGGAATAGCAACGCCTAATTCCAAAGCAGTTTGTACAGTCCAACGACCGGTTCCTTTTTGTCCCGCAGCGTCAACAATCAAATCAACTAAGGGTTTCTTAGTTTCTGGGTCAACGTAGGGGAAAATATTGGCTGTAATCTCAATCAAAAATGAATTAAGTTCGTCGGTTTTATTCCACTCAGCAAATACTTCATGTAGCTGTGCAGCACTTAAACCACCGACATTTTTGAGCAAATCGTAAGCTTCTGCAATTAACTGCATATCGCCGTACTCAATGCCGTTGTGAACCATTTTTACATAGTGACCTGAACCACCGGGTCCAATATAGGTGACACAAGGACCATCATCAACTTGAGCAGCGATTTTGTTGAAAATGGGAGATAGATACTCATAGGAACTTTTTGTACCTCCGGGCATGAGAGAAGGTCCATTAAGCGCCCCTTCTTCACCACCACTCACACCCATACCGATATAACGTAAACCAGTGGGTTCTAATTCCTGAGTACGTCTTTCGGTATCTTCAAACCAAGAATTACCACCGTCAATGATGATATCGCCTTCTTGCAATAAGGGTTTAAGCTGTTGAATTACCGCATCAACAGGCTTACCAGCTTGTACCATTACAAGGATTTTGCGGGGACGTTCTAGTGCAGCAACGAATTCTTCGAGGGTAAAGGCTGCAACCACATTCCGTCCTCCAGCGCGTTGCGCCATGAAGGCATCGGTTTTTTCACGAGAACGGTTGTAAACTGCAATTGGGAAGCCATTACGCTCAACGTTTAGAGCGATGTTTTCGCCCATTACGGCTAATCCAATCACACCAAAGCTTTGTAGGGTCATATTTCAAATCTTCTTTTGGGTTTGGCTAACTCTTGCAGATCCTTTCACCTTTAAGGGTAAACCGAGATTTTGGCTTCACTCCTAAAGAAGACATTAAGAGTTGATGTAAATGACAATAAATCACAACTCATACAGATAATTAATTTTAATTTGTATCTGAGTCAACAATTTAGTGACAAAATTTGCAAAATGGAAATACTGGCACAAATAAAACAGTAAGGAGTATGAAACAATGCTTGCCTATCTCCTAGCCTTGGTAGTCGCACTGGGAAGTTTAGCTATTTACATATCGGCGTTCTTTTTTCCAGAAATCCACCGCAAGAATGATTTTGTTTGGAGTGGAGTGGGTTTATTTTATGCTTTAGTATTATGGATTTTTGCACCCCGGATTACAGGGGGGTTGTTATTAGGCCATATAGCTAGTGTATCTCTGTTAGTGTGGTTTGGTTGGCAAACCCTGTCTTTACGTCGTCAACTGACTCCAGAAGTACAACAAACACCTATTCCCAGTCCAGAGTTAATTAAGGTCAGTGTACAAGAGCAGGTAGCAAAGTTTTCTTGGCAGGAAAAGTTATCACAATTACCCACATTAATTGGTAATGTCTTCAGTGGTGTGAAGGGGAAGGTACAGCAAACTGTCAGTAAAACTCCTTCTGTACCCACAAATAAACCTGTGGTGGAGATTATTGATAACACGACTCCTATTCCAGAACCACCAAGTCCAGTAGTAGAACCACCCGCTGAAGAAATCTCCACAGAAGCAGAGAGTGTTACCAGCGCAGAACCAACCACTGAATCTGTAAGTCAAACGGAAGTCACTGTACCAGCAAACCCAAAAGAATCCGAAGTTGTCACAGAAGCAGTAACTGTTCCCTCATCTGAACCATTAACAGAGTCTATCTCTACCACCGAAACGGAAGAATCTCAAGCTTCAACTCCGTTAGCAACAGAGGTGAAAGAGGAAATAGTAGCCGATGTAACTCCTGTTCCTCCAGTAGAAGCACCACCGGAAAAAACACCGCCAACTGATGGCAATGGTGGTTAGGATTTAGGACTGGGAATTAGTAACATCATCTGATTCCCAGACTGTATAATAATTTAATGCACGAATGGAGTTAAGCGGAATCGAACCGCTGACCTCTTCAATGCCATTGAAGCGCTCTACCAATTGAGCTATAACCCCATGAATTTTATAGAATCTGCTTGTGATTGATTGCTACAAAATTTTTCATCTTTATTATGCTAGTTTAGTCCAATTAAGTCAAGAGCGTGAGGTTAAGAAATATTAAGCGCAAATGATTAAGGATTGCTATATGTCTAAAGAAAACCTCATAGATAGCTTATTTTTTCGTTGGCAGCAAACAGTCCAAGCCTTTGGTGTTGACCGAATAACAGCAAAACCAGCCTTTGATGACCTTGTTTTAGCTTATTCTAGTTGCGATCGCTATTATCACACACTACAACATATTTACTCTGTTCTTAACACAATTGATATTTTGAAAATATATCTCCAAGATTTGCCCTCTGTACAACTTGCAGCTTGGTTTCATGATGTAGTACATAACACTCAGGCTCAAGATAATGAAGAAAAAAGTGCTGAATATGCTGCTGAGATGTTGCCAAAACTAGCAATTCCAGCTAATCAAATGACCAAAGTTAAAAATCTAATTCTATGTACTAAAAAGCATCAAGCTGATAATATAGATGGTCAAGTTTTATTGGATGCAGATTTAGCAATTTTAGGTGCTGCACCCATTGATTATCAAGTATATGCCAAAGCCATCCGCCAGGAATATGCTTGGGTAGAAGAATCTGAATATATTACAGGTAGAAGAAAAGTATTAGAGCAGTTTTTACAGCGTCAATCTATTTATTCTACCCCTTTAATGTTAGAATCTTTTGAGGAATTAGCCCGATTGAATCTCCAGGCAGAATTAAAAACTCTGTTTTCCTCTGCCAATATGGAATAGAAAATAAACAGTCAAATCGTGAGGTTTTTTGTGAAACACTACGTAATTTATGATGGCAATTGTAACCTTTGCGTTACTTTAGTGCAGTTGCTAGAAAATCTAGACCAAGGACTACTGTTTAGCTACATCCCCATGCAAGACAAGCAGACATTAAGCCAATGGGGAATTACAGACCAAGATTGTGAACAGGGGATAATTTTAATTGATGGCAATACTCCCTCGATACGTTGGCAAGGCAGCAATGCGATTGAGGAAATTAGGCGGTTATTGCCCATGGGTAGTATGTTTGTAGAAGCTTATCGCTCCTTGCCGATCATGAAATGGGTAGGTGATAAGTTTTATGAACAAATCCGGGACAATCGCTATACTTTGTTTGGTAAACGTAGCGATACCTATCAATCTGCATATTGTGTAGATGGTAGTTGCACAACTGAGAATAATTAAACAAAAATCATAGTTTAAAGTCTTACCACAAACTAAGTTGATTAGATTGACTAAGATGATTCCAAGGTAAAGGCGGAATTTCTAAAACACTGTCTTCTAATAATTGTTGAAAATAACGAGCATTATTAGGAGACATATCTTCTATGGGACAATGGACAAACAAATAAACTTTAATTCCTACATTTAACCATTGTCGAATTTGCGTTATCCATTCTGCCATAAATGGCTGATTTACTGATAACTGTGGATGGGAAATAAAGCGAATTAAAGTAAAAGGTGCTGTGACAGAAAATTGTACAGGTAATTGAGGTTTACGCCGTTCTGATGCTAATTGCGGGTCGTCTTCTCCAGTATAAACGGGGCGTGTATCTAACAGAACCCTACCAACTCCTAAATTTTTTAATAAAGCTGTCAAATTACTCTGATGGGGTTCTTTAAACCAGTCACCATGTCTCACCTCTAATGCTAACGGTACATCTTGACGTGGCCATGCTGCCAGAAATGTCTGCAAATCATCGAGTAATGCAGGTGAGTAACTGGGTGGTAGCTGGGCAAACATTGGACCCAAATGCTTACCTAGAGGGCGCATCCTCTCTAAAAATGCTAAAGCTTCAGAAATATGGGGTTGCAGTAATTTTTGATGGGTAATATCTCGCGGTAACTTTAAGCAAAATTCAAAGCCTGGAGGTGTTTCTGTCGCCCAACGGGTAACGGTTTCTGCGTTAGGTACGGCGTAAAAAGTGGTATTACCTTCTACCGTAGTGAAGCGCCGACTGTAAAGATGTAAGAAGTCTGTGGTGCGAGTTCCTGGGGGATAAAGTTCGCCCACCCAACCTTTATATGCCCAAACTGCACAACCAATAAAAAAATTCACAAAAATCTCACAAAATAAAATGCTTTAGTATCTCTTATTCTTCCATTGTACAAGTAGGTATGATTAATTTCTGCCAGTGCCTGCTAGGATTGTATCAACATTATATAATTATGAATACCAAATAAATTGGTAAATTGGTAAATATATGCCCAGAAAAGAGCAAGGTTGGGTTACATTCCAAACCTCAGAAGAAGAACGGAAAATTTTAGAAGAGTTCTGTCAGCACTCTCAGCGTACTAAAACTGAGATTTTGCGGGAATTAGTTCGTAGTCTCCATAAATCTTCTGCACCCGAAAAATCACGACCAACTCACCAGGAAAAAGCAGAACCTCCAACTCCGGAGATGGAAATTATTAGTCCAAAAAAACCATTAAAAGTTAGTTCTCGTAATGTTTTGAAGGGAATTGTCAAACGAGTGACGACGGGAACTGTTAATACGGAAGTGACTTTAGAAATTGTCCATAAAGTTGAGTTAACTTCAATGATTACTAGAGTATCTGCTGAGGAGTTAGAATTAGTTGAAGGGACAGAAGCTTATGCTGTGATTAAGTCAAATGATATTGTCATTGCTAAGGATTAAATGTCAGCATTCAGCTATCAGTAATCAGTAATCAGCTTAACCTATAATGTCGATAGGTTGTGCATCAAATCAAAAGTTTACCCGATTCCACAATAGACATTTACTTCCTAAAAATTAGTCGGTTTTAACCGACTTTAGCTATTAGACAGGGAATTTATTCCCTGGCTAAACGAATGGCTATGGTAATTTCATTTTAGTCTAAGCTTCCACCTTAACACCCTTCCAGAAAGCGATATATCCTTCGATATTTTTCGCTTTCTCTTTGGTGGTGGGATAGTACCAAGCTGCATCTTTGTTAACTTGTCCATCTACTTCGATGCTGTAGTAACTAGCAACTCCTTTCCAGGGACAAGTGGTGTGGGTGTTGCTATCGGTAAAATACTGTTTGTTAATTGCGTCAGCAGGGAAGTAATGGTTTCCTTCTACGACTACGGTTTTGTCGCTTTCGGCTAAAATAGCGCCGTTCCAAGTTGCTTTTGGCATAGTTAAGTTATAAAAAAAGATAACATTTAATATTGTGCCACTACAAACCGCTATAAATTCACATCAGCCAGATAAACTTATGTTCTTCAGTAATTCTCTCGAAACTCAGCTTCAGCAGTGGAACTACACTATTAGCAAGCAACCAGCTAACCCTAACGCTTATATTCGCCGGGGAATGGTTTATTTTAAATTGGCGAAAATTGCTGAATCAATTCAAGATTTTGACACAGCGGAAAAGTTAGATGCTCGACTTACACCTTATTTGTGGCAAAGAGGCTTATCTTATTATTATGCAGAAAGATTTGCTGAGGGAGCAAAACAGTTTGAAATTGATTTGACTGTAAATGCTCAAGATGTGGAAGAAACTGTGTGGCGGTATCTGTGCATGGCGCGGTTGGAAGGTGCAACGGAGGCGCGTAATTCTCTATTACCTGTAAAAAATGATCCCCGGCGAATTATGCGTTGTGTATATGATTTATTTGCTGGAAATTGTACGACTGATGATGTTTTAAATGTTGGTAAGTCGGAAGGTTTGAAGGGAAATTTTTATAGTCATCTTTATTTAGGTTTGTATTATGAAGCGGAAAATAATTTGGAGTTAGCCGAGGAATATATTGTTAAGGCTGCTGATAAGTATAAGATTGAGGACTATATGTGGTATTTGGCGGTGGTAAATAAGCAGTTGAGAAAATATTAGTTGTGATTTTATTAAGAATTAAAAAAAAGATCATCAGCAAAATCAATCAACTCTTCTCGATTCAACCTTGGAGAAACTTGACTCGGTTTTAAAGTCCTGCCAAAAATTTCTGCATCTTCATCCTGTTAATCCTAAAATCCTGGACATCCTGATTCAGATAATTTCCTTTGATCAGAAAATCCTCATTTTCATCCTGTCAATCCTTAAAGCCTGGAAATTCAGACAATTTCCCTTTATCCCCGTCTATAATTATAGCCACTATATTCTCCACCTTGAGTTAAAATCCTAATATCTTCATAACTACCCACACAGGCATCACCCGCACAGCTATTTACCATGCTTCAGTATCCCCAACTTGAAAAAGCCTTAAAATATCACTTTGGTTATGATCAATTTCGTCCTGGACAAAGGCAAATTATCGAAGATGCGCTGCAAAATCGGGATTTAATGGTAGTGATGCCGACAGGTGGGGGTAAGTCTTTGTGCTTTCAATTACCTGCACTTTTAAAACCAGGTTTAACTGTAGTCGTATCACCGTTGATAGCTTTGATGCAAGACCAAGTGGAAGCACTGCGAAATAATAACATTGCTGCCACTTTTCTCAATAGTAGTCTTAACACTTATAAAGTTCGCTCGCGTGAAGAAGCAATTATGAGTGGTAAAATTAGGTTATTATATGTCGCTCCAGAACGGTTAATTAGTGATAGATTTCTCCCGCTTTTAGATGTAGTTAAAGAAAAAATCGGTATTGCTAACTTTGCTATTGATGAAGCTCATTGTGTTTCTGAATGGGGACATGATTTTCGTCCAGAATATCGGCAATTAATTTTATTAAAAAAACGTTATCCTCATGTCCCAACTATTGCTTTAACTGCCACGGCTACAGACCGGGTAAGGTCGGATATTATTCAACAATTAGGTTTAAAGCAACCGAGTGTTCACATTGCCAGCTTTAACCGCCAAAATCTTTATTATGAAGTTCGCTCTAAAAGTAACCGCGCTTACGCTGAATTATTAGAAATAGTTAGAGAAAATGAAGGTTCAGGAATTATTTATTGTTTAACTAGAAAAAAAGTTGATGAACTAACTTTTAAATTACAAAAAGATAAAGTTGCCGCCTTAGCTTATCATGCCGGATTAAGTGATGATGAACGTTCCAAAAATCAAACTCGATTTATTCGGGATGATGTGCGGGTCATGGTAGCGACAATTGCTTTCGGAATGGGAATTAATAAACCCGATGTGCGGTTTGTGGTTCACTTTGATTTACCCAGAAATTTAGAAAGTTATTATCAAGAATCAGGTCGTGCAGGAAGAGATGGTGAATCTTCTCGTTGTACACTATTTCTCAACTATGGAGATGTGAAAACTATTGAGTGGAGTATTAATCAAAAAACAGATCCGCAAGAACAGTTGATAGCTAAACAACAATTACGGCAAGTCATAGATTATGCTGAAGGAACAGACTGTAGACGCACAATTCAATTAGGATATTTTGGGGAAAGATTTACAGGTAATTGTGGCAATTGTGATAATTGTCGTTATCCTAAGCCTGTGCAGGATTGGACTATTGAAGCGATGAAGTTTTTATCTTGCGTGGCGCGATGTAAAGAAAGATATGGAATGTTGTATATTATTGATGTGTTGCGGGGTGCGAAAAATCAAAAAATTACCCTCAATAAACATGATCAATTATCTACTTACGGTATAGGGAAAGATAAAACTGTTGAAGAATGGCGAATGTTGGGGCGATCGCTCTTACATCAAGGTCTATTAGAACAAACCGCAGATGGTTACTCGGTTTTGAAACTTAATGCTTTGAGTTGGGAAGTCATGCGAAAACAACGCCCAGTTTCCATTGCTGTTCCCATTATGCAGAAGATTACTTTAGACGAGCGCAATGGTAAAGCCGCAGAAGTAGAAGTTCTCATGCACAGGTTGCGATCGCTGCGTAAACAACTAGCTGATGAACAAGCTGTTCCTCCCTACGTTATCTTTCATGATTCTACCCTCAAATTAATGGCGCAGGTACAACCAAAAACCTTAGATGAATTTGGTGAACTTTCCGGTGTAGGTAGTCACAAATTAGCCCAATATGGGGAAAAATTCTTAGCAGAAATTCAAGCCTATCGCCAAGAACAACCTTTACAACCACAAAAAAATAATCAAGTTAATTACTCAGCAGTTGATACATTTCCATCTGATACAGAATCAAGTACATTAGAGTTATATCAGCAAGGTTTCAGCATTGAGGAAATTGCCAGAAAACGCAATGTTAAAACTGCAACTATTATCAAACATCTATCAGATTTAATTGAAAAAAATCAAGCTATAGATTTAAATCAATTAATTCCTTTAGAACGCCAGAAAAAAATTTGGCAAGTCATAGATGTTCTTGGTGATATTTCTCTGACTCCCATTCGAGAATATTTAGGTGAAAGTTACACTTTTGATGAAATTCGTTTAGTTAAAGCCAAATGGCGACTGGAAAACAGTAAGTAATATTTTATTCCTTGCGGTAAAATCATTTCAATCAAGTTTATGTATATCACTTACACAGTTAGTAGTTTTATGGATAAATGTCCTCAACCTACACCACTATATTCTCAGGAAAACTAGGAACTTCTTACCTAAACTGTAGGACTTGTCTATTTTGTAGCAAAAACTACAGACAACAATTTAGGTAAAACTAAACATACAACAGTATTCAACAGAGTTAAAAGTACACCATCTATTAAACTCATAGAACAACTCCCCTTGTGAAAATTCTTTGTATATTCATTTTTAGTATGAACTAAAACACCTATTTTTGAATAAAGATGAGTTTTTGAATTTCTTTTCTTAGCCATAAGAGAATTAAATGAATTGACCGGCAAATCTTTATATAAAGAAATATAAGTTTAAAAAACTTATTAAATAACTGAAAATATTATTTCAGTTCAAGTTTCAATGTACCTGTTTTTTAAGTGGTATAGCTGACGAGGAAATTTCCTTTACCCTTTAACCATTCCCCAACTCTTGCCAAAATAGATTTTACGATTTTACAAGGGGTGTAATAATTCTCGGTTTGAGAAGGAAGAAAGGGCAAGAAAAAACTGAGTAAAATCTCAACTTGGCACTTGTTCAATGCCAATATTCCCTTCAACTAGGAGAACATTTGGAACAAAATAAAGGTCTGAATCTACAGAACTGAGTACCAGTCAATCCATAGGCTGTACAATATGGAAAACTAGTAATTTCTATCTTCTGTGGATGTAACTGAGAATCCATAGCTGATGGCTGATTAGGGCTGTTTTTAGAAGCCAAAAGCATAGATAGAAACTTAGGCAAAACTAGACAAGCAGCCGCATTGAGGAATGTGATTAATAAAGCATCCATTAAACCTATAGGTAATCACCCCCTTAAGCAACTAGATGGCAACAGGTCTTTAATAATTCATAATTCATAATTAAAGAATTTAGTCAGCATTCACCTATCAGTAATCAGCTTTCAGCAGAAACCTAATTTCAGAACTATTCAAAAGTTTTGAGTAGATATATTTACACCCTTTTAGGTAGGTTTCCAACTTATTGCTGACTGCTGATAGCTGAATGCTTAGAGAATGTAGAGCAACCTTGTTTTCTAGACCTATGTATTGAGGTTTTAGGTCATTAGGAATTACGAATTATGAATTATTAATTATTTGTCTATTGAGTAATACAGACAACGAAGTTCATGGAACAGCATTAAAGCCGAGCCATTTTGTGTTGCTTATATAAAACTAGTTTAACATAAAGTTTTGTAAATATGTCTGTGAGAATTGCGCTATTGTTATACACAGTAGCCAAGGTGCATATTAAATACTGTTATTAGGAAGAAAAATCCATTTACTACTCAATCATTGTGTTATGACAACAATAAAACCTAATTCTTCTTTTTTATCTAACGCCACCGAGCGAGAATACCGAGAATTGCAGCGTTTAGCTGATTACAGCAATGTAGATGCGCTCCCAGAAATTTGGCCTTTGGCTGCCAAGAAATTTGGTAAGACAGTAGCTCTCTACGACCCCCATGCTAAACCAGAAGTGCAGATTACTTATAGTCAGTTAGCAGCCCAAATTCAAAGATTTGCCGCAGGTTTACAGGCATTAGGAATGAATATGGGCGATAGTGGCACAGCCAATGTCGGAGAACGTATTTCCCTAATTGCTGACAACAGTCCGCGCTGGTTTATTGCTGATCAAGGCATTATGACTGCCGGGGCTGTGAACGCAGTGCGTGGCGCTCAAGCCGAACGGGAAGAATTATTATTTATTATCGCTAATAGCGGTAGTACAGCATTGGTAGTCGAGGATATCAAAACATTCCAGAAACTAGAGACAGGTCTGAAAGATTTACCCGTTAAACTGGTCGTTCTACTTTCCGATGAAACACCACCAACAGCAGAAAACCTGAAAGTGGTGAACTTTTCCCAGTTACTAGAAATTGGCAGTAACCACACCTTAGCAGCCATCAAACAAAGTAGTGACAGTTTGGCAACCTTAATTTATACATCTGGGACTACTGGTAAACCCAAGGGTGTCATGCTTTCCCACAGAAACTTACTGCACCAAGTCACAACTTTGGGAACGGTGGTGCAACCTCATCCAGGAGATGTAGTGCTGAGTATTTTACCCACTTGGCACAGTTATGAACGCAGTGGAGAGTATTTTTTACTTTCTCAAGGTTGCACACAAATTTACACCAATTTGCGCTCCGTCAAAGATGACTTTAAAAAATTTCAACCCCATTTCATGTTTGCTGTACCCCGGTTGTGGGAATCAATTTATGAAGGAGTACAAAAACAGTTTCGTTCCCAACCAGCTAAAAAACAACAGCTGATTAAATTTTTATTGGATATGAGCCAGAACTATATCCAAGCAAAACGTATTGCGGAAGGATTAAGTTTAGATCATATTCATGCTACATCTGTTGAGCGATTAGGAGCGAAGATACTAGAATTAGCTTTGTCGCCATTGCAAGCACTGGGAGAAAAATTAGTTTATGCCAAAGTCAGGGAAGCCACAGGAGGCAGAATTAAGCAAGTAATTAGCGGTGGTGGGGCCCTACCCCGACATATAGATAACTTCTTTGAAATTATTGGTGTCGAGATTTTACAAGGCTATGGTTTAACAGAAACTTCACCAGTCACAAATGCCCGTCGTTATTGGCGGAATTTGCGCGGCTCATCTGGGCAACCCATTCCGGGAACAGAAGTGAAAATTGTTAATCCTGAGACTCGTGAACCCCTACCAGCAGGAGACATTGGTTTAGTATTGCTCAAAGGTCCACAAGTGATGCAAGGCTATTATCAAAATCCAGAAGCGACAAAAAAAGTTATAGACGCTGAAGGTTGGTTTGATAGCGGTGATCTTGGTTGGGTAACACCCCAAAATGACTTGGTACTAACTGGTAGGGCTAAAGATACCATTGTCTTGAGCAATGGGGAAAATATCGAACCGCAACCCATAGAAAATGCTTGCTTGCGATCGCCCTACATTGATCAAATTATGTTGGTAGGACAAGATCAGCGCAGTCTTGGAGCTTTAATTGTTCCCAATCTCGAAGCCTTAGAAAAATGGGCAGGAACTGAAAATGATAATATTACTGCCTCAAGCGGTCAAAAAATTGACTTAGAGAGTAAAATGATCCAGGATTTATTTCGGCAAGAATTAAATCGGGAAGTCAAAAACCGTCCAGGTTATCGAGCCGATGACCGCATCGGACCATTCCAATTGATTACCGAACCCTTTTCTATTGAAAATGGCTTGATGACACAAACTCTAAAAATCCGTCGTCACGTTGTCATGGAACGGTATCACGATATTATTGACGGAATGTTTGCCAAATAATTCCACCAGCCAACTATCAGAGTGAACGCGAAATTTTTATGGATGTATCCAACCCTCAACTGCTTTTAAAACGTGGCGTTAATGTCAAAGTTATCGTCACTCCCCTCTGGAAAGAGGAAGTTCAGCAACAACTACAAGCTCAGATCAATCAACTGGATCAGCAACTACAACAATTAGATGTAGAAGGACAAAGAGCAGTTACTGCCATTCAAAAACAAAGTTTACAACCACCAGGACCCCAGACCCTCCAACAAATTGACAATATCCAACTTCAGGTTAATCAAAAGAAAAGTGAATTCCTAGAACAAAAAAATCAATTGCTGCAAAATCTTCAGCAAGTGCAGTTTCTTGAATTAGATCAAGAAGTCAACCAATTTCAAATGGAAGGCTTTTTCCGGGTAGAACCAGGAGACAACTTGATTAGCAAAATGCAAGTGGAAATCGTCCTGCGAGATGGTGTTGTCGAAGAAATTCGTGGCGATATCTAAAATTTCCAGGGAACAGAAAAGAGGAAAAGGAGCAGGGAGCGGGGAGCAAGGGGAATAAATCTTCTCCCCTGCACCCTGCCCCCGTCCCCCCTGCTTCTTCTGTCACCTGTCACCTGTCACCTGTCACCTGTCACCTAACTAATTACAATTGGTGCTAAATTTGTTCTGGGCTGGATTTCTAGAGAAACATTGAGCTTGAGAACCAGCCCAGATAACTTCCCAGACTGGGGGTGAACTCACTAAAAGCGATCGCCCAAAACGGTTCATTTCCACTCGATATTTAATTGCACCCACTGAATTATTCTGACCCTGCTTAACTTGTGTGATCGTTACTAAAGCTTGATTAGGTTGGGGATAAACTACCTCTATTTGGGGCTTTCCCTGCACTGATGTCACATTATCAAGGATATTCAAAGCCAAGGTCGCAGGATCACTGCCTTGGAGAACAGAATTGATACTTTTTAAAGGAATAGTTTTATAATGGGAACGCTCTGGAACAGCGAGCAGTTCTGAAGACTCCTGCTCTACAGATAATCCTTGCTGTAGCCCGTTGGCAGTCCTAGTCATCAATGCAGTTGGCTGATGCTGGATGACATAAACCCCAGCAGCAGTGGCAAAAACGCTGAGTATCAAAATTAAAAAGAATTTCAACTTTGCCGACATAGTAATAGTCTCAAAGGGGAATTTTCAACAGGTTAAGCACCAATTTTGAGCTTGAAATTCAACTCCCGCCTCTAGCCACTGCTAATAAGCAAATCTTGTGTGTGAAGAAGTGGTGAGGAACATGAATATATATTGACATCCATTGTTGGGTTAAGTTCCACGGGTGGGAGGATTTTGGATTTTGGATTTTGGATTTTGGATTTTGGACTAATTTCCCCCACACCCTACACCCCACACACTAACTACCAAAAAATCCTCGTACCAAGATACAATTCAATCTGGCAACAGCTGTTAAAGTCCATAAAATTATTGATTCTGAAACCACCATTATGAGCATTCATGAAGTATTTATGCCGGCGCTAAGTTCCACCATGACTGAGGGGAAGATTGTCTCTTGGGTAAAATCGCCAGGGGATAAAGTGGAAAAAGGCGAAACAGTGGTGGTTGTTGAGTCGGATAAGGCTGATATGGATGTGGAATCTTTCTATGAGGGATTTCTAGCCCATATTATAGTACAAGCTGGCGAAACCGCCCCAGTCGGTGCAGCGATCGCTTACGTAGCAGAAACAGAAGCGGAAATCGAAACTGCAAAATCTATGGCTGGTGGAGGAATAGCCGCTGCTCCAGCCACAACCGCACCTGCACCTGTAGCCGTATCCGCCTCAGTCGCTGCACCTGCTACAGCCTCTCAAAATGGTTCTAATCATCGGGATGACAGGTTGGTAGTTTCACCCCGCGCTCGCAAGTTAGCCAAGGAACTCCGGGTTGATTTAAATAATCTCAAAGGCAGTGGTCCTTACGGTCGTATTGTCGCTGAAGATGTAGAAGCTGCTGTTGGTAAAGTTCAGCAACCTACCACTCCTACTATTACCCCAACTCAACCGATATCACCTGTTACCCCATCCGCACCACCAGCACCACCAGCACCTGCAAAACCAACACCCGCACCCGCGCCAGTTGTTACCAGTGCTGTTCCTGGTCAGGTAGTACCATTAACTACTCTGCAAAATGCAGTGGTACGTAATATGATGGCCAGTCTATCTGTACCTATATTCCATGTTGGTTACACAATTACCACTGATGCCTTAGACAAACTCTACAAGCAAATTAAATCTAAAGGCGTGACAATGACGGCGCTACTAGCAAAAGCTGTAGCAGTGACATTGCAGAAACACCCATTGCTCAATGCCAGCTATTCCGACCAAGGAATTGTGTATCATCCCAATATCAATATTTCCGTAGCTGTGGCGATGGATGATGGTGGTTTGATTACACCAGTATTGCAGAAAGCAGATCAAGTAGATATCTACACTCTATCTCGCAATTGGAAATCTTTGGTAGACAGAGCTAGAGCTAAACAACTGCAACCAGAAGAATACAACAGTGGTACTTTTACCCTTTCTAATCTGGGGATGTTTGGTGTGGATACCTTTGATGCGATTTTACCACCAGGACAGGGTTCAATTTTAGCGATCGCAGCTGCTCGTCCGCAAGCTGTAGCTACTCCTGATGGTTTATTTGGTGTGCGTCAACAAATGAAAGTTAATATTACCTGTGACCACCGCATTATTTATGGCGCTCATGCAGCAGCATTCTTGCAAGATTTAGCAAAATTGATTGAAACCAACCCTCAATCTTTAACACTTTAATTCACTAGTTTAAAAGGGACGTTGTACGCAACGTCTCTATAAGAGCAAGTAGCTTTAGTAATTTAAGCAATGCAATTTCTGGTCAAATCTCCTCTGGATTAAAACCCAAATCTCTTAACTTCTGTGCTAATCTTGCAGATTTTAATAGTTCTTGTTCTGCACGTTGTTTTTCCTGCTGTGCTAACTCTTCAGGCGTGAGTAATTTCCGTTCTTGTTCATCATACCAATATAACCATTCTCTTGTTCTTCCTAAATATGTACCGCGTTCCCTTCCTAAAGCTAAACCTATTTCTGGCATCCATACCCGTGAATTAGGCTGTAAAATATATTCACTATTTTCTAAACGGTAGATTTCTAAAGGTTGACGTTTCCGGCGATATTGGCGGTTAGGTACATAAATTGCATAATATAAAATTCCTAATTTTGCATAATATATTTTCTTCTTTTCATACTCTCCACCGTAAGTTTTAGAAACAACTTCTAAAGCAAAAATAGGAGGAATATTATCTTCTTCCCAAAGTACATAACTTAAACGTCCTTCTTCACCAATAAATCGTTCTACCCCCAAACTCAGAAAACCATCAGGAACTAATGCTGGTTGACTGGGTGCGTAGTAGATACCCATATCTACACCAAAAAACCAATCGTTACGGTTATTCCAAGCTAAGGCTAAAATAGCTTCTAATAAATTAGGAATCAGGTTTTGTAATTCATTGTCCACGGGAGTATCATCAGAGTCGGGAAGTTCTGCGGAAGAGGGAAGACATTCACGCAAGTGGTAATTTACCATAACAGTCTTCGCTATAACTATGTAAGTCTATTTTAACGCCAAAATATTTAATATAGGACTGGTATTTGATTTTTGAAATTATCTGTGTAGAAAGGGAACTCTTAACAGGGAACTCTTAACAGAGATTAAGAAGGAATATTCAGACATTTTCTTCAATAACCAACATTATTTCCCTTATCTGGTAAGCCTTTTCGGATTTTATCAGAACAATTTAGCATATTAGGTACTGAAGAACCATGATTTTCCCATCCCTCCTTTACCGACAGTCTAAATATTTCACTGATAGTAGTTGCAAAAAAATTACAAAATCTTTATTAAAAGCTGATTTTCATAGTCAAAAATACTGAAAAATCTATATCGGTATAATCTCACTAGTTCAAAGCCCTTTAGCAATGGTAGCTTTACTCCTGTAATTATTTTAGGCGAATAAAACAATGGCTGTAGGCATCGAAGAACAGGGTAGCAAGTTTATTACCACTGAAGCTATAAAAAATCAAGAGGGAAAACAAAAAGTTTGGGATGCTGTTCGTAGTGCTTTTTCTGATAGAAACTGTATAGGCTATTGGCGTTATCCTATTTTTTCTAAAGTGGGAGAAATTAGAAAAGAACCAGATATTTTAATTGTTGATAGAGAAATTGGGGTAATTGTAATTGAAATTAAATCTCTAAAAATTGAGCAATTTGTAAATATTAATGGTCAGCAATGGCAATTACAAAATAGTGACACCACAGAAATAAATCCCTATCAACAAGCTGAACACCAACTGCGAGCCTTAATATCTTATAGTGATAGAGAACCTGCACTGTGGCGGAAAGTTAATGGTAAAGCCATAGTTGCATTACCGGAAATAACTTCCGAACAGTGGCAAGAAAAAGGTTATGATAAATTACCAGATTTACCACCGATTATATTTCAAGACCAATTAGGAAAAGTTGGTTTATTAGAGCAAATTCAAAAAGGAAATATTGTCATTTCCGGAGCAAATTTAGAAGATAAAGACTGGGAATTATTATTATCTGTTATTGGTGGCACACCTGTACTTCGTAAACCACAACGAAATCAAGTAACTAGTTCAGGAAAAACCCGTTCTAGCATTATTGATAGTTTACGAGAAAAACTCTATGAAATAGATTTACAACAAGAACACATCGGTAAAGAAATTCCTGCTGGTCCTCAACGTATTCGCGGTATTGCTGGTTCAGGAAAAACAGTGTTACTTTGCCAAAAAGCCGCTAGTATGCACCTCAAGCATCCAGACTGGGATATTGCTTTAGTATTTTTCACTCGTTCCTTATATGATTTAATGATTGGTTTAATTGACCAATGGATACGACGTTTTAGTTGTGGGGAAATGCACTATGATCCCACTACTAATTTTAAATTACAAGTGTTGCACGCTTGGGGAGCAAAAGAACAACCAGGTTTATATAGAACCATTTGTGAATATCATGGTAAAAGACCAGGAACTGTGCAGAATACTAATGAAAAACAACCAAATCGCGGTTTAATAGATTTAAGTAAACGGTTATTAGAAGAAATCACAATTGAACCGATGTTTGATGCTATTCTCATCGACGAAGGTCAGGATTTAGTAACTGAAGATGATTTGAAATATGAAGATAAACAAGCTATTTATTGGTTAGCTTATCAATCTTTACGACCTGTAAGTGAAGATAAACCACAAGAAAGACGCTTAATTTGGGCTTATGACGAAGCACAAAGTTTAGATAGTATTGTCGTACCGAAAGCTAAAGAAGTATTTGGCGAGAAGTTAAGTAATTTATTGAATAAACAACCCCAATATCCAGGTGGGATTAAACGTTCTGAAGTCATGCGGCGCTGTTATCGCACTCCTGGGCCAATTCTCACATCTGCTCACGCTATTGGTATGGGTTTGTTACGTCCAGAAGGAATGTTAACTGGTATCACAAATAAAGATGATTGGAATAGAATTGGTTATGAAGTCAAAGGAGATTTTCGCAGAGTTGGTAAACCAATAACTATTCATCGACAACCAGAATATTCACCGAATCCTATTCCTGAATTGTGGGGAAAACCTGTTTTAGAATTTGAAACTTTCTCTTCTCGTGAAGCGGAAATGACGGCTTTAGCTGAGAAGATTATGCACAATATTGTCCATGATGGACTTAGCCCAAGTCGGGATATTTTGGTGTTAGTTCTAGGTTCACCTTATGAAGCGATAGAATTAGAAACTAATGTTGCTAGTTTTTTGATGGAATATGATATTGATGTTTATATTCCTACTGCTTTAAAGTTAAATGATTTAACTCCGCAATACCCAAATAATGACCCTGATAAATTTTGGTGTGATGGTGGTGTGACAGTTTCTCGTATCACTCGCGCTAAGGGACACGAAGCTGATATGGTATATGTGGTAGGTTTTGATCATGTAGCGCGAAATGAAAGTGATGTGAATTTCCGTAACCAGTTGTTTGTGGCTTTAACTAGGGCGCGGGGTTGGGCAAATTTAAGCGGTGTTGGTATTTATCCCATGTATGATGAAATGCGAAAGGTAATTACTAGTGGTGAAAGTTTTACTTTTACTTATAAGCGGCCACCTAAGCGGGATATCGGGGATAATGATTAGGTTTACAAATTGATAACTCCAGGACAAATCTGCGAGGATACAGATGACTGCTGCTAACATTTCTCCAACTTCTCCAACCAGTGACACTGGTGTAGCTTCTCATAGGTTATTTGTGTGTAAAACCTGCGCCAGTGTTTGGCAAGATGGTAAGCGTGTCGGTGAAAGCGGCGGTCAAAAACTTTTACAAGAAATTCAACAACTCGCGCAAAATTGGGATTTACGCCATGAATTCCCCATCAAAGAAGTTGAATGTATGAGTCCTTGCAACCGTTCCTGTGTCGTCGCTTTTGCTGGTCAAGGTAAATTAACTTATCTATTTGGTGATTTGCCGATTGAAGATTGTGCTGAAGCAGTGCTGGAATGTGCCAGTAAATATTACAATCAACCTGATGGCATTTTACCTTGGTCAGAACGACCCGAACCTTTGAAAAAAGGCATTTTGGCAAGAATTCCCAGTTTATAGGTGACAGGTGACAGGTGATAGGTGACAGTGGTAAAAGTTTTCCATTGTCTAAGTTATAGGTTTGGTTAATGTTCTAACGGCCTTGTCTACGGTTATCAATCTAAAATCCAAAATCTAAAATCCAAAATCTAAAATCCAAAATCTAAAATCGAGATGTTGCGCGTTTTAATTCTAGGTGGAACCGGTGATGCAGCAGAATTAACTGCCAGAATATCTAATATTACCGGAATTGAGGCGATCGCATCTTTAGCCGGTCGTACCCGTGAACCTGTTTTACCCGCTGGTCCTGTTCGCGTTGGCGGTTTTGGCGGTGTGACAGGTTTAGTTGAGTATTTACAGCATCAGCAAATTGATGTCTTAATTGATGCTACTCATCCCTTCGCTCATCATATCTCCTGGAATGCAGCCGCAGCCGCTACAGAAGCGGGTATTCCGCGATTATTGGTCAATCGTCCTCCTTGGGAAAAACTCCCAGGTGATGACTGGATTGAAGTAGAAAATATTACCGATGCAGCCGCAGCTTTAGAAAGTCAAGCTTTAGAAAATCAAACAAAACGGATATTTTTGACCATTGGTAGACAAGAAATTTCTGCTTTTACCCATTTGCAAGCAATGTGGTTTCTAATGCGTATGATAGATCCGCTTTCTGCTCATGTTATCACGCCACCTGGACTTGTTTTGTGCGATCGCGGTCCCTTTCATTTAGAAAACGAACGGGAAATTTTAACCCACCATCAAATAGATACCATTGTCAGCAAAAATAGCGGCGGTAATGCCACATATCCCAAAATTATTGCAGCACGAGAAATGGGAATACAAGTCGTAATGGTAAACCGTCCACCTATACCACCAGGAGAACAAGTCCCAGACGTAGAAAGTGCTGTGAAATGGTTGTTAGATAAATTTTCAGTAGGGTGTGTTAGAGGTTGTTTTAAAAGTTTTTGATACATCGCTAAAGACTTTTCAAACATCCTCTTACGGCTTTAGTCTAACTCACCTTTTTACTGTGAAGTTTTAATTTGTCTATTGCTTACCATAAACATTGCATATTTAAATTTTTATTTAAAATTTTTTATTACCAATCATCAAATCTAGATATCCTGGAGATATTATGCCAAAGCGTATAATTATAGAAGTAAATAGTTGGTTTAAAAGAGATAGAATTATCCGTAACTTAGAAATTTTTCAAGACATTATCGTTATTTCTTTGTGCGTAGGTTTATTTTGTGTCATGCTGATCAGATTAGGAGATATGTTCCTCTCCTTTCTACATCCACTAGATTTGCGGCTAGTCACATCTGATATTTTGTTTATCTTGATACTTGTGGAATTATTTAGATTATTAGTTGATTATATCCAAGAACATAGTATATCTGTAGGCGCAGCAGTAGAAATTACAATTGTTTCTGCTTTACGAGAAGTGATTTTACGTGGTGTTTTAGAAATTCCCCGCGATCAGATTTTTGGCATTTCTGTATTTTTATTAGTTCTAGCAGGAATTTTCATCTCTATTCCTGTGATATCTCGCTGGTTTGAACAGGTTAAAATACCCAACCAAAATACAACGTTACAGTAAAAATACAAACATCAGCAGCAGATTTCCTGTATATGCATCTACCTATAGGACTCCTATTTGATTATTGAACAAAACTCCGTACACCTAAATCTTCTAAAACCCTTTTTCCTCTTGCATGAGTGCCTCTTGCCTGCCTACACAAGTATGTTCAGGAATCAAACCGGATTCCTATATTTTAAAATTTTAATCAACTATGTTATGGTAATTCCATAAAAGAATGCGACAGTTGCGTAGGTTGGGTTGAACAAAGTGAAACCCAACTTCCACAAAGTTTTGAAGCGTTGGTTTATGCCTACGACACGCTACGCGAACGTACCTCAACCCAACCTACATCTGTAACAATCATTTTTAAAATTGGTATTAATAAATTTGATCAAACAGCAAATATAGAAACGGACAAGACCGTTAGGACATCCTTCTTTAAGAAACAAAAAAGAAATTTTTTGAATATGTATAGTTTTATTGCAAGCATTTGTTACAATTAATGAAATTTTTAGCTAAAAAATACCATTATGGCCTTATACGCTGAATTACATCGACACTTGGGGGGTTCAGTCGTCCCCCGTGTGTTGTGGCGATATTTTGAGCGCCATGCTACAGATTTAATTTCTCGTTTTGCTGAATATTCAGAATTTGAAGACTTTTATACTCGTCCTCGTAACACTTTAGATGAATATCTAGAACTACACACCTTGGTAGAAAGTGTGCAAACTGTAGAAACTTTGCCTTACTTTATCTATCGGTTACTACGGGGTGCCTATATCTTTGAAAATTTGGCTTATTTAGAACTCCGCTATACTCCCTATTTGCGGACACCTGAACATCTGAGTCAAAACGCAAGAATTGACAAAATGGCGGAAATTGTAGAGATTGTGGGAAAAGCCAGCCATTCCTTAGAATATCCCATTGTTAACAGTCAAATTCTCTGTATGCACTCTCGTTTACCATATCAAGTCAACAAGGCAATTGTTGATTTAGCAGCGCAAAATAGAGAATATGTCTGTGCAGTCGATATAGCGGGTGGGGATAGTTATTATGCTGAACGGATGGATGAATGGGTAAGTTTATATAATTATGCCCGTTCTTTAGATTTGAAAACTACCGGACATCTTTACGAAACTACAGCAGGTTGTTATCCTCAACTGCTACCTTATTTAATGCGAATTGGTCACGGTATCCAAATTCCATTACTTTATCCTGAATTATTGCCAGATTTAGCCAGACGGGGACAATGTTTAGAAGTTTGTCCTACAACTTACTTGAAAACAGGAACTTTACAAGACATCCGTCAGATGAAGTTAGTATTTGACCGCTGTTTTGAAGCAGGGGTTGATATTGCAATTTGTACAGATAATGCCGGTTTACATAACGTGCGACTACCGTTTGAGTATGAAAATCTCCTGACTTACGACATTATCAATTTCCAACAGCTACAAGCTTGTCAAGATGCCGCGTTTCGTCATGCTTTTGCTTGGCCTCATAGTCAACATCCGGCCTCTTTACTCAATGGCTTGTTGAAACCCGAACCAGCTACAGTTTTAGCAGTATTGTAAACATAGCAGCTAAATTTAAATGTTGAAATTTTTGATAATTCCCCCATTGGAATGGGGGATTTTTACTTTTTTTGGTTTTTCTACTGAGTGATTTTTAGCATAAACATTGCAAAGCTGATTTCTGAATGCTGATAGCGGCTATAGATTTAACCAGTACGAGGAATACGTTCTATTTCCGCATAACCGCTAAAAATCAGTTTTTTCCCTTCCGTTTCTAAACGGTTTAGTCGCATTTTCACTCCATCGAGATCAAAGCGATCTAAATCGACCATATTATCCAAAATTTCCACCAGTGCGGTGCTTAAAGTTTGAGAAATTTCTCGCTGTGCTTCGGGAATTTGCTCAAGTTCAATTTTTGGATCTTTAAACGAAATCCGCCTTCTTTTTTCAATACCTATACTCAAAGTCATACTCAACGGTATGAGTTGTCCGTTGTTTAAGTCGGCTTTAGCTACAAGATTTAACCTATTTCCCGGTAATAGCTGTATTTGGACTTCTGTAAACGAAACTGGTTCACCACCAGATATCGCCGTCAAAGTTGCTTCAGAAAGATTGAGCAGACGTTTTTTAACCAATTCTGCCTGGAAAGCTTGATTTATACCTGTTTCTGATAATACTACTTGTGCTACCGCTTGGGTAGGTTGCTTAAGGCTGAGTTTGCCACTCAAAACCGAGCTGAAGTCAATTGACACTGCATCGGTTTCAAAAGACATTTCCTCCACTGCGAAGTCTCTACGAATTACTAAACCACGACCGCTCATTTTAAAGCTGTCAATGCTGCCTTGCAACAGTTTGCTGGAGGGATAGCAGCGCACAAAGACTTCTACTGACTCGCTCTGGGTAAACAGGTGGCGAATCGTTTGGCTGGCGACTGTGTTGAGCATTTTCTCTCCCCAATCGCTGCCTTTGGGATCTGTTAAACCAGTAAGTCCGCCTAGCATTAGGTTCTGGGTCTCTAGAAGTTCTTTGTACTTTTGTAACAAATTGTGAACAATAGTGCAAGCGATCCCCAGATTTATTGTTCTGATGATTGTGTGCAGTATAACTAATGGTTGGTAAAAAAACTGATGCCTGTAGGGGGTGACATCTACAAGCATCCTTCCACCAACAAAACTAACTTTCTAACAAACGGCAATTAAGCTTGTCTGGCTTCCCTACCAGCACTGTAGTAGTAATTGTAACTGGTAAGTTTTTGTTTATCGCCGTTAGCAACCACACCTAAGACATTGATGGGAGAATTTCTCAAGCTATCCTGAAGCTGCATCAGAGCCGACTTATCTGTTTTATCTATCCTCACTACCAGCACCATTCCATCAGTCTGGGGTGCTAGTAGTCTGGCATCAACTAGCCCCAACATGGGAGGCGCATCATAAATCACTAAATCATAATTCTCATTAAAGTATTCCATCAATTGCTTCATTTTATCTGATGCCAGCAATCTGGCTGGGTCTGGTGGGACTGGACCAGCAGTAATTACTGATAATGAACTCATCTCAGGTAATTGTTGAATAACTTGTTCAACTGGCATATTAGAAGTGAGGACATTGCTTAAACCTGAGAAATTCCGCAAATTTGAAAGTTTATGAACCTGGGCGCGGCGTAAGTCACCATCCACAAGTAATACTCGTTTACCCAAAGCAGCTGCTATTTGTGCCAGATGGAATGAAACAGTAGTTTTTCCATCTCCAGGCATAGTAGAAGAAACAGTTAAAGAACGAATTGGTTGATCAGAATTGAGTAGCTGAATATTGGCATAAAGAACTTGTAACGATTCCCAAAATAGCCCTTGTCCGTAATAGTTATAACTTTTATTCTGACGACGGAGAAGATTAGATAACCAACCATTACTCTCTATTGAAGACCGTTGACGCGATTCAGATTCTGAACCAGTAAAACTGGGATAAGAAGATTGATAACCAGCAACGCTTTTGTCGATAGGAAGAGTTCCCAAAAAAGGCAATTTCATCTTCTCTTTCAGACTGGCGACATCATGATAGGTATTATCTAGTTTTTCTAATAAGAAGCCAATAGCAACTCCCACAGCGATACTGCTTAAAAATCCCATTAGTAAATTCCGAGGGATATTTGGCAATATCGGTAATTCACCTTGAGTTGGTGGTTGTATTAATTCCCAGGGTAATTCTGTCTGAGCTACTTGAATTACCAGGTTTTCACGAGTAGCTAAAAACCGATTGAGACTATCATTTGCCAGTTGTAAATTCCGCAGAAGCTCGGTGTATTGTTTGGTTAAAACTGGCAGTTGCTGAAATTTTAGTTTTGTTTGCTGTTCTATGCGTGATAGTTCTTGACTTTGTACCTCTAGCCTCTGAATCATAGTGGTTGCTTCAGCCAATTTTAGACCTATATACCGCTTCTGTTCATCTTCTATTAAAGGTAAAAGGTTTTGTCTTTTCTCTTCTAATGTTTCTATGGGGCGACTATCTGGTTGAAAACGCACTAACTCTCCAGATAGCTGGGCTTCTAATTGCCGCAGTTGAGATATTAATTGACTATATATAGGTGCAGCGTTTAATGTTGCCTGTTGCCCTTCTGGTGTTGATAAGCTGATATAAGTAGCTCGTGCTATAGCTAACTGTTGCTCAATTTCTAGTTGTTCTTGTTCTAATTGTTGGAGTTGGGTTGCCACAGTATTGGATTGGTTTTCTGGATCAACAAAATTATATCTTTGTCGAAAAATTTGCAATTGTTGTTGCAGTTGAGCCACCCGATTTTTGATAGTAGGTAGTTGTTTGTCTACGAACTGTACTCCCTGGTTTAACTTAGTTTTGCGCTTTTCCAAGCTATATTCTAAATAGAATTTAGAAAGTGTCTCCAGCACTGATTTAATTTTTTGGCGATCTTGATTTCTATAGCTTATTTCTATAACTTTGGTCATACCTACACGCCGAATAGTTAAGTTTCCAATTAGTGAATTATAGGTAATATCAGGATCGGAATATTTTAACTTTGGGAGAATATCTTTCATCAGTTCCTGACTTCTGAGAACTTGAATTTGACTTTCATAATCTAGATTAGATTTAGAAAAATTAGAATTTGGCAGAGGTATTTGTCCTAAATCACTGTCACTATTAACAGGTTCAACTAAAAGCTGAAAATGACCTTGATAAATAGTTTTTTCCTTCAGTGTTGAATAAATAACGGTAGACATTACCACAGAGACAACCCCGATGATAACTAATGCTCGCCGCTGGAGAACACCCAAGAAGTCCTTTAGATTCCCATCATCATCTTCTGTTTCAAATGATGAAAAGTTCTGAGGTGGCAATAATTCAGGTGCGATAATTACTCTGCCATTCTCATTAGGCGTTGAGATTCTAGTAGAATTCTGATTGTTCATGGATTTGGATTGGAGAATTATTTAGTTAAATATTTTCTGCTTTTATCATCAGGTTAGATGCCAAAATTATAACTGACTATTATTATACTAACCTATAAAATGCTGGTATATTTACACTGCACTAACCTTAACAATACTTACTTTTTTATCTAAAATTAGATGATTTGTCTGGCTGCTTTTTTGTGTCTCTGTAATATTTCGGTGAACACCCAGGGGTAATTTCATAGTCTAACTCTGTGCAGTGAGTTTGAGGGACGTATCAAAGTCTGGAATACGATAGCGATAAATAGCGAATATTGCTTTGTATCCTTCGATGCCAAGAGTATGATGTTCATATTCTACACCCTGGTTGTTCATTTATATATTTTATGGTTCAATTAGTTGAACCAAGAATCCCCGTGTCTTTATATCGGTGAGTGTCAACTAGACGCATAGACTGGCTGACGGAAACGGGGATTGAAGCTTGCTCCGGTACGACCTGATACAATCCACAACAGAGAGCGTCCACTATCACGGACAATGGGAAAAATAGATTCTCTGGGTCGTTGAGAAGGAATGGAGATAGAGGTAAAAGTTATACCTTGACTACCCAGAACTAGGGTGGCTATGGTTTTTGCTCTGGGTATGTGAAAATCTGAGGTAATCAAATAGATGTGCTGAATATGGCGTTGTCGGAAGTCGTTAACTAGGGTGGTAAAATTAGTAACTGTGTCAACAGCACGATAGTCAAGGTGAATTCGCTGAATGGGAATATCTACAGCCTGGAAAATAGCAAAGGCTTGGGCTGGGAGGATACCAGTGGAAACCCAGATGTCTAAATTAGGATGATTTTTAGCAAATTGGGCTGTAAATTTTTCTCGCTCTGGACCACCACCAAGGGTCAGGATAGCTTGGGGATGGGGTGTTTGGTAAGAGGCGATCGCAATTCTGATGGGAATAAAACTTAGAAACACTAGCAGGAAACCTGCTAAACTCAGAATCCAATATTTTTTTAGTTGGTAATACAATTGCTTCATGGATAGAATCAATGTGCTTCCAAGTTGTTGATGTGAATATATCACATTTGCCTCATACTATGACTGCCGATGTTCTTGATTTGTGAATATCTTGGTAAGCAGAGGCTAATTGTTGAGCAATGGTTTGCCATGAATATTTTTCCAAAGCAAATAGACGACCATTTTCACCCATTTGTTCCCGTAATTGGGGATGATTTAAAAGATCAGCGATCGCCCCTTTTAAAGATTCTATTTCTCCTTCTACAATTATGCCCGCTTTTGCTTTTGCAATTTCTGGAGCAATTTGCACACCTGGGGTTGTAATAATTGGTAAACCAGACACCATTGCTTCTGCTAAAGCAATACCAAAATTTTCTGAATAAGTTGGCAATACAAATACATCAGCACCTTGCAGCAATAAATCTTTTTCATATCCACTCACAAACCCGACAAAGGAAGTTTGATTTGTGATGTTTACAGAGTCCACCATTTTTTGTAAAGACCTAACATATATATTTTCTCCTGAACCAGCAATTAACAAATGGAATTTCTGTTGCTGTTTTGCTAATTCACTTAAAGTTTGAATCAACAGTTCAGGACGTTTTTTATAATGAAGACGGGAGAGAAAAAGAACAATAGGAAATTCTGGATCGATCTTATATTGATGTCGCAGTTTAGATTTAGCATCAGCAATTAATTTAGATGGATTAACTCCCAGTGGTAACACTATTTTAGGTGGGTTCACTCCAAAACTGATTGCATCCTCCATTTCACCTACAGATGTGCAGTGAATAGCCGCCGCCAGATCTAAATTGCGTCGTTCAATTAAATAGCTATAAACTTGCTTTTTTAACTTGCTTTGTGCCAATGCCCAGGGAGTTAATTGTCCCATAATTCTCACCGTGTATGGAACTTGTTGCCACTGGGCAAAAATAGCAGCACAGGTAGGAAGATAGGAAAATAAATAGTGATTATCTAAAATGTCATAGTTTTTGATATTTTGCCACAGCCACTGTGTAAATGCCAGAGAAGGTAAAAATGCTTTGATCCTGGCAACACGGGGAAAAAACCAAACAGGTAATCCCTGGTATTCTACACACTCACATAATGGTACATCTAGCAACATTCCGTCATCATCATTAGTAGTGGCAATTTCTACATCAATTCCTTCTGTTCTTAATGCCCGTACTAAATTCAAGACTACCTGAGTTGGACCACCAAGTTTAGGACTGATAGAAGGAATGATATGTAAAACTTTCATGTTAGAAATTACTCACAATATTTATTGTCGCGGATACTGTTGGCGTAAACGTTTACTTCCCAATAAACCGGGAAAAGCTTTAGCAATAAAAATTAGCCCCACAATTGGTAACATTGATGTGGTAAATACAACCAGACTCCGCATAGAAATTGCCGCTGTAAAAAAGCCCAGGGCATTAATAACTATACCGTAACCAGTAGTGTGAAAAGCGGCTGTACGCGACCACCAATTAGCTAACAGCCCTAAACACAAAGATGCTAATATCACTGCAAATATACCGCCCATCATGTAAGTTTCGCCAACATAAGTAGCAGAAACTGTCCAACCACTAGCACCTACAACTTCTTCAATAGATATACTCAACCCTTCTGGCTTATCTGGCCATAGAACTCTAGGTATGGGCTTAGTTAAGAATATAAACAAAAGTTCTAGTCCTAAAAAATCATATTTATTGGGAAAGGCATCTACCAATAAGCCAATACTCCAAAGGTTGTAGTCAACTGATAGGGTTCCCTGGACTTTTTCACTTGCATAACTTGCTGTAGCTATGTAATTAAGGATGCCCATTTGTCTGAAACCAAGCATATGACGGGTAGCAAACACCATTACATAACCCAAGATAGCAATAGGAATTCCTATATTAAATAGATTAGGACTTTTTAAGGTCAGTAAATATCCACCCAGAAATGTGGCAATATAGGCAGCCAAGATATTGCGTGTTCCTCCTGAAAATCCATAAAACAGAGTAAAGGTAAATATGAAAATAACTAGGAATATTTGCCAAATACTAAATGATTTACGACGATTCCAGATAATACCTGTCAGGGGAGGTATAACATAAGTGAATAAAGTCAATTCAGACAAAAATACTCGCCAGTCACCTAATTTTCCTCGTCCCCAAGGGACAGCAAAGCGTGGACCAAATAAAGCTTCAATCACTTTTACAGGATTGAAATCTACTGACATAAATATATAAAAATATGCTAAAAAAGCAGATATTAAAAATATACGAAAAAGGGTTTTATCAGGGATGTTAGCAAAATCTAACCATTCTGGTGGTGCTGGTTTAAAAATGGTGATGTGACGACCAATCGCTAAACCGCCAAATCCTATCAGTAAGACTTCAATAGCTTTGATAGTTTGTTCTGATGTCAAAAGCTGATCGAACTTTGGCTGTGGGTATAAAAACTCTATTAGTGTTAAGAAGTAAAGAGCTAATATACAAAGTAAATCGGCTCGAAACAAATTATTCCACCCTCGTCTACTATCAAATAAAATGCTAACAGCTATGGCTACCCCTACTATTATGGCAACTTGACTGGCCATTAAACTAGGTGACATAGCTACATTTATGCGTATAAATGCTACAACTAAGCCAAAGATGAATGTGAATGTTCCTGGCCATGTGGCTTTGGCAATGCGTTTTTTGCGGTTGGGTGGATTTGGTTGTGGATAGTAGGAATTGGTGGAGATATTCATGAGTAGGAATAGTAATCCTATGGGATTTGTAGAAATTGAAAGCGTCAGATACTCAACTTATTTAATCAGTCAAAGATATTACTGTTCAGTTTGATTTAATAATTTTGTGTTACTATACAATTCTGTGTAGGTATCTACCATTTTTTCTAGGGAAAATCGCTCTTTAATTAGTTGATTACCAGCAGTTGCCACAGCATTACGCTTGTGAAAATTGCTCAGGTTATCTAATTCTTGAAAGTTGTTTTTTTCAGAGACTATGAAACAAACCCCTTGGGGAAACTTTAACTCATCTGCTAGAGTTGAGGTAATTACACAAGGTAAAGACCAAGCCATTGCTTCTAATAGTGCAAATGGTAAACCTTCAAAAGCCGCAGGATGAAAAAAGCCATCTGCTGCTGCTAAATATGGTGTTACGTCATTTTGCCAACCTAAGCGTTGGATATAATTTTGAGCATTATTATCTATCACCCATTGATCCCATATAGAAGTTAAGCGACCATCTCCCACCCATAGAAAACGAGCAGATGGTATATTGCGTTTCAGGTGAGTAGCCCATTCTAAAAATAGCAGTGGTTGTTTTTGTGCTTCCATTCTTCCCACTGCTACTATTAATAATTCCTCTGGATTAAGTTTTAGTTGTAAACGATATTCTTGGCGTTTAGCTAAACGTTCCGTTTCTTGAGGTACATTAACTCCATTATTAATAACTACTATTTTTGGTAAACTTGGATTGATAGGAGCAAGAAAAGATGTTAATTCTTTACCTCTATTTTCAGAAATTGCTACTAGTGAACCTCTATATTTTTTTATAGTTATTTTAGCTATTATATCGCGCCATGTTCCGAATACTGCTCCCAAGCTATCCTGAGTTTGAGTGATATGAATAGTTACCAAAGATGGAACGGATAAATAATTACTCCAGGCGAGTAAATCTAGACCATCTTCTAAATTCTGCTTGTTCAAATGAATGATATCTGGTTTAAATGCTTGCCACTGAGATATACACTCTTGACTTATTTTGGGAAATAAATGGGTAAAGGAGCGCAATTTACGATTGTATGTGTTTAAGTATGGCGATCGCAATACTTCTCCAAATTCTGCAAATGATTTAGCAAGTTCATCCATAATCGGATGTTGCGAACACCATAATCCTACAGCATAGCCTCTTTTGGACAGTTCTTTACCTAAATAAATTAAGTATAGTTCACCTCCTCCTCTTGAACCTGAACTGCTACTAATAAAAAGAATTCGCATGAAATTAAGCTGAATTTTTATTATTTAATATTAATATCTATACAATTCCAGTTAGTTTCTGAAAAACTTCAACCCAACGTTGAGCGCCAATAGCAGGTGATAGTTCTGTTGCTTTTTGCATTGATCCTGCACTGGCAACTTTAATTGTATCAGGTTGTTGCAAATAATCAATTAACACTCCTGCTAAAGCCTCAGTGTTTCCATTCGGAAATAAATTACCGTTTTCTCCTGGTTTAACCAAGTCATATCCAGCACCCACTCCGTCAGAACATATTACTGGTAAACCTGCACCAATAGCTTGATTCACCACTACACCCCAACCATCATAACGGCTTGGTAAGACAAACAAGTCGGCTTGATGGAAAAATTCAGGTAAATTTTCAGGAGATTGAAAACCAGCATATTCAATTTTTTGACGAGTTTGTGCAGGTAGTGTTTCTAGGAGTTGAGGAAGTTCGGCTTCTCTTCCTACTAGGAGTAAACGAGCATTGTAACCAGATTGAATTAAATGATTAAATGCCTGAAGCAGAATATCAACTCCTTTCCGCCCTATCATTTGACCACAAAACAAAATAGTAACCGGATTTCTGGGTCTTTGGGGTAAGTTTTGACTAAATGCAGTTAAATCACAATAATAAGGAATGTTAAAAATAGGTTGATTAGGAAACCTTAGCTGGTAGTCTTGTTGTGCTTTTGTACCAATAGCTGCGATCGCTCGACAATATCTTAAACTATCAGCTAAGTATTTTTGTAATTTTCCTTTAATTCCTTCTGAACTACCTACCATTTTTTCACCCCAAAAAATACAAGGAATTTTTTTCGCTTGTAGTCTGAGTAAAAGTTGAGTGGTAAGATTCATATAGCCATTGAGAACAACCACATCAGCTTGAGTAGTTGACGGAAAATGCCAGTTAAAATGAAATCTGGATAAACCCCAAGCTAAATGAAATCCTGGTAAGATATGTTCATAATGTTGTAAGGGTTTTTCTGGCCAAGGAGAATCAGCACAAGAGGGTTCTAAGTAATAAACAGTTAAATCTATTTCTGGACAGCGAGAGAGTTCAAAGAATAAGTCTCTTTGATAGGGAGATGGGAGAATAGAATAGAAATTAACCTTTATTTTTTGAATTGCTGCTCTATTTAGTTGGGACATTGTGGAAATAATTTTGTAATTGCAAATAACTGTATAAATAGGGTTTGCTGAAAAAGTTATCTGTGAAGGCTAGGTGACAGGTGACAGGTGACAGTTTCAAGAGTTGGATAGGAACGATTTTTCCTTCGAGTAGGAATTAAATGCAAGGTTTTTCAGTTGCCACCTCATAAAAGCTTGCACTTTTTGAAAGTCACAATAGCTAAAACCCATTACCTGTAAAGTTTTCAGATTTATTCAGCAAGCCCTAAATATATATAACAATACATATAGCAACATACAGCATATTGCAGATCAATAAGGTACAAATTCTTATGACAAAGCCTTGCACCAAAAGGGTTATACTGCTGAGTGCTGACCGCTGACTGCTGAAAGCTGCTATCTAAAATCTAAAATCTAAAATTCTCGTTCACCTGTCAAGAGTCACCTGTCAACTGCTAGAAAATGGCGAATGTTGCCAACCAAATGCCTAACTTTTAATTTGCCATAAGTTAATAAATTTTAGTAGCATGACAATATATCTTTATGTATTAGATAGGGATTGTAGACATGATGATAAATTTAATAAATGCTGATCTAGCAAATTATTTTCTGATAAATTATTCAACGTATAAGCAAATCTTTTTACACAATCTTTTAAATATTGAGGATTGTTTAATAACTGCTTGACATGAGCAGCTATTTCTTCACCATTAACTTCCTCCAAAATCCAACCATTCACACCATCCACAACCACCTCACCACAGTAACGAGAAGCAATAATAGGTAATTTCCATGCTTGCGCTTCCAGTTGTGTTAAACCAAACCCATCAGAAAGCGTTGGGAACAAAAACACATCCGCCATCTGATAATATTTGGCTGTTTCACTTCGATTCACATGACCTACCCAACGAATTTGAGGGTGGGTTTGCAAATGTTGTGGAATCTCAATTTGTGCAGATCCAACAATCCAAAATTCAACAGGATAACCTGCAAGTAATTGAACTGCATCTAACACAGCAGCAATTCCTTTTCTTAAAATTACCTGTCCTAAAAATAATACCCTTAAAGGGCGCTCTTGAGAAAAAGATTCTGGGTAAATGCGGACAAATTGATTAGCTGCTGCTGGTGGAGAATACACCAAAGGAATGATATGAATCTTTTTAGACTCAACACCTGTTTTTTCCAAGAGTTGGCGTGACCAATGGGAATTTACCACAATAGCATCAGCTATGTTACATTCTTCTTGCCAACTTTGCCAATATTCACCAGGTGCAGGTTGCCAACTACCACGATAGTGGGGATATTTATCATATTCTTGATTGACAATTCTTTCTTCTTCGATTCCTGGATCAATCTGCCCTAAAACGGTGTACCATCCCTGTTGTTTAGCAAATCTAAATAATTCTAATGCCCCATAGCTGTAGGAAAAGAGTATGGCAGGTTTTGTCAAATGGTCAGTCCGTGATGCTAATATCTTAATTGACTGTTTTTGAAACCATTGATTGCGACTAATAACTCTTTCCCATCCTGTCTTTTTTTGCAGACGTTGAGATGATTCAAACTGAATTAAAGGAATATTGAAAGCGTGAACCGATGCTTTTGCTAAATCTGGGTGATATCTTTCCCGGAGATTAGCTAAGATTTTTTTAGGTAAAAAATTCAGTGCAGACTGAGGTAATACCCAAGCATCTGTAATTAGGTGAGCAAGTTTTCCTTGCTGATGTAAAGCTCTGGGGATAGAGTAATTTTCACGCGCTCCAATTTGACAGGATATCCAATGATAAGGTGCTGTAGGCATTGATCAGGAATTTATTGCTAAAATCAGATCCCCAGCTTCTTGAAGAAGTCGGGGATCTAAAAAATGAATATCAACGTTTAGTTTTGAAAGATGCTTGTTTGTCTGGTGTTACCTTTAGACAATTATAAAGTCTGATGCTGCTAAAGCAGGAGCGCCAGTTAAGGTTGCGAAGTAGCCGCCACCAGTACCAGCCCCAAAAGTACTGCCATTAGCGTTATAGTATAGCGCACCATTATCTAAATTATAAACAATCCGTGCGCTGCTCTTATCCATATTAGCGTTGCTTGCACCAAAGTTACCAAAAGCAAAATCAGTTAAAGGTGAACCAGCGGTATCTACTATTGAACCGAAAGTATTAGTTTTGTCAAGCTGGATCTTATCTTGTCCAGAGACAAAGTCTATGATTATATCCTGTCTGATGGATGTAGTACCAGAGCCTGATGCAGTTAAACCAGCGCCACCAAAGGCAAAAGTGTCAGCGCCATCATTACCTCTGAGAGTGTCAATACCCACTTTTCCATTCATGGTGTCATTTCCTGAACCACCAGTGAATGTATTATTGGCACTATTACTGTTGTTTATCTCAATCACAGTACCAGTAGAGTTACTGAGAATAACATTGGCAGTACCAGTTGCTGTCACATTGATGAATTCAACTTCTGCCGAGGTACTGAAAGACCCATTGGTATAAACAGTATCACTTCCTTCTCCCACAAGTTCTACTACTGTATCTAACAAGTCAATGTAGTAGATATCGTCACCTACACCACCTGTTAAAGTATCAGTACCTGCACCAGCGGTTAAGGTGTCGTTTCCAACTTCACCAAATAAGCTATCATTATCATTACCACCATCAATGTCATCATCACCAAATGATCCATAAATGGTATCGTTACCATTCAAGCCATCGAGTATGTTGTTTTGGCGGTTGCCGATAATCACATTGGCAACACCATTGCCTTCACCAACAATCGGGCCTCCTACAGCAGGCGCTCCGGGAGCAGCGAGAGTCAAGTTTTCTATCTGAGCTGCTCTGGGGTCGAATTGGATTCCAGGTGAACCGGTTGATAAAGAAAAGTCTACTTTAGCAAAAACGGTATCTATTCCACTACCACCGTCACTATATTCGTCTATGAATAAATTGCCACTTGTAGAATCCACCGTATAGGTATCATCTCCAGCGCCACCTATCAATCTACCAGTACCAGAACTACCGGTAATTTCTATATAGTCATTACCCAATCCTCCTCTAACTGTAGATCCACTACCACCTTTCATGACATCTGAACCATCTCCACCTATCATGGTGGTGTTGGAAGCATAACTGACAAACACATCATTACCCGCAGTACCAGTACCAGTAATACCGTTAGCCCGCAGATTGAGTGTCAGTCCTGCTCCTCCAGAGGTAGCAGTAAAACCTTGCACACTGGCTAAACTATAGTTGATAGTTGTATTGACTACTGTCTCGTCATCAGCATCTACAACAACGTCGCCTGAGTTATCTACATAATAGAAGTCTCTACCGGCACCACCAATCATGGTGTCAGCACCCTCCAGACCATCAATTACATCGTTACCGCCTGTACCAGGAAAATTGCCATAGATGTCTGGAGATGAGTTGTCGATGGTGTCGTTGCCGGGTGTACCTCTAAAAGTTGGCATACTTATAAGCTCCTTTTGTGTTCGTTTGAAGTATAGAACTTAAAACTAAATTTGTCTTGTCATATCAGGATAAAAAATCTTCTTATTTAAACTTGGTAATATCTTTATATAAATTTTAAATTTAATTTAATCTTGTTGATTTTAGCAAGATATTTTAGGGAGCAATAAGTTGCCTATACTTAGGCTATTTCATTAAAATTGAAAACTCTTCTAAATCTAACATATCGCTTATGGCTATGTCAAATTATAAGTCATAATTATAATGTAAAATCATCTAACTCTACGCTGGTAATTGGTAATTGGAAAAAACTATTGCCTCTTGCCTTCCCTATCGCTTAATTTGCAACTGACGTTATTGATGAGAAATTTTAATTGAGAAGGTTTTTGGTTGTGGAACATTCAATTATCATCACATAAATATCATCACATAACTAAAATTCCGACAATATGGATTATACGTCCAAGTAGTATATGTGATATATCGCTTATAGCCATATCTCCATCCAGTTCAGTTAGAGCCAAAAATACTTCAGATGGGTAGGTTGGGTGGAAAGTAGACACCAGAAGGGTAGCTTGACGCATGGTGTTTAAACCAAACAAACTGGTAAAAATTTTTAGTTTTGTTTCTCAACTCAATCTGAGGATGCTCCTGAACTGAAGGGTACTGAGTTATGTTCTCTGCTATTTAGATAGGGCTTTATTTTTTGTAAAGGGACTATTTGTTTTCTTTTTAAGAAGCGATAAATATGAAAGCATTCTTTGGCTACAGGATTTCTAATTTCTCTTTTTTCCCAAGCTATTGAATAGCCTCTATAAAAACCTTCTAACATATAAATTGGGCGAAGAACTTTGATGCCAAACCACATTCCTTTTAAAGTAGTGCCTATTAAAGAAATGGGCAAAATATTTGTAGGCGCGTTAAAATAAGGAAATAAAATATCATTTTGACGACCAAATACATCAGGTCGTTTGGAAATTCTATTTGGTGGTTGGTAATGATGAATAGGATCAGCCATACCTAAACGAACATAATACCCTTTTTGAAGAAGACGAATACAAACATCTCCTTCTTCTCCCATATAAAAGAATAATTCTCGATAGCCACCTACGCTCATAAATTTTTCTCTATCAACAGCATGAGCAGCTGCAACATAAGCATGAGTGACATATATTTGATTTCGGTCAGGAGCTTTTGTCCATATAGTTTTATCCTGCAAAATATTGATAAAAGGAATAGCTACTGCACCGACTTGTGGATCATCAAATTCTTGCAGAGTTTGTTCAATCGTGTATTGAGAATCAAGAATTGAGTCGTCATCAAGGGGAAAAACTATTTTTGTTTTAGATAGCTCAATTCCTTTGTTGCGTTGATAACAAGGCCCTTTGTTTTCTGATGATCGATAATACTGGATGTCAGGAAAATCACAAGACATCATTTCGCTTGTACCATCTGTAGAGTTATCGTCCATAACGATGATATCAACGGGAACACTCTGATTTTTTGCAGCTTGAATAGCTTTTTTTAGTAGTTCTGATCTATTATGTGTAGTAAAAACGATAGTGGCTTGAACAGTCATAATGGATAAAGTATAAAACTATATCAAATAAAACTAATTTTTGTTGAAGATAGCAAATTTTAAATTAAGTTTATAATAATATTCATGAATAAGTTCTTTGCTTAATTACTTTAGCAGGAACTCCTACTGCGATCACACCTGCTGGAATATCTTTTGTTACCACACTACCCGCCCCGATGATCGCGCGATCGCCTATTGTGACACCTTTTAAAATTGTCACATTAGCTCCAATCCATACACATTCGCCAATCGTAGTAGGTTTGGAAATCATTGGTTGTTTCAGGGGTGGTAAACTGGGATTACAACCATGATCATGGTCGGTAATGTAACAACTAGGCCCTATAGCACAATCTTTACCAATATTTATTGATTCAGTTGCATCAATAAAAGTATGGCGGTTAATATAAGTATCTGCACCGATAAAAATTTTGGGATGGGGTAGGGAGTCACCACTGCACAAAAGAGTAACTCCCTGATCAAGCGCACAGTTAGCTTCGATTTCAATATCGCTATAGTTGCGAGAAATTTCCACTTGCTTCATCCAGACATAACCGTGCAGTTTGACTCCTAAAGCACGATAATAAAAATTACGCCAACGGCTTTCTAAGCCATCAGTTAACCGTTTCCCTTTAATCAAACAAAATTGAACAATGTGCATTGGCTATTAGGTTGATATAATTTGAGCGATCGCTCGGATTTTTCCTGTCAATACTTTTGGTAAATCAAACCAACCCTGCAATTTTGTCAGAGAAGCCACAATTCCAAATAGTTGTAGCACAGCTAATTTAATATAATACTGCCATTGTTGACGACCGAGAATTTTAGTCATTACATAATGACGATTAACTAAATCCATTTCTGCTAAAACACCCGGATCATTTTTATGATCACCGGGTTGGCTATCATGAAAAATCCGAGATGTACGTGCATTAGCTAATTTCCAATTTTTCCCGACTGTCAGTGACAAGGTAACATCTTCCAACATGGAGTAGCCAGTAAAAATCTCTGGAAATAAGGGATGGGGTAATGCTTGACGACGATACAGTACACAGGTTGTATTTAGCCATTCTACACTCACTACTTCTGGTAAATCTTCCCTGTCTTCCGGTAACAGATTCATTGCCGGTCCAATACACTTACCTGCATAACTACTTTCATAATGACCATGTAAAAATTGAAAAAGCAATCGGCTAATGCGTCCAGGAGGTAAATATTTTTGATTAGTAATCATAGCGTTAACCCCCCCAATGTGCGGATCAGTTTGTAAGGAATTCCACAATCTGGCTACACATTCTGGTTCAAATAAAATATCATCATCTAACAACCAAATAGTGCTTTGAGTTGCGTAATTCATTGCTTGATTACGTTGAATAGCCGCACCAAGTTTTATTGCTCGATAGTAGTGAATTTTGGTAATTAATCCGGGAATTGAACTTTCACAAAGTTGTTTAGTGCTATCATTATCTGAACCATCTACCACAATCATTTCTAAAGGTTGCGCTGACTGTTGAGCCAAACTGTCAAGCATTCTTCTGAAGGGTTCTGAGCGATTCCGTGTGGGAACTAAAGCACTAATAGGCAGTTTATTTTTCATTTACAAAGTATTGAAACCTGATTGTTGCCTTAGCTAATAGGTTGGTTGAATTACAAAAATCATTAATATTAACTATATTTTGGAAATTAAAGCTTTAAATTTTTTTGAATCTTTTTAAAAGAACAACTCTAGCTAAATTATAGGTATTTCCCCAGTGCTGCTAAAATTTATTCATGCGTTTTTGCATTTCTAAAGTTTGGACAAAATCATTTTTAAATTCATCAACTTGTTGTTCAAATTTCTGTTGACCATATTCATACAATGCCATATCTAAAGAATTTTGCTGTTTAATTATATCTATAATATCATCATCAATATTATTTTTGAGAGCTTGTTGCTGAGGAGTTATATTCTGTTGTACATAAAGCGGAGGTCGCCAGTTAAATGCGTTTCTGAGTAAAACTAATGTTTCATCAAATCGCTCAACTAATCCGACTACAGAAAACTTGTTTTCCAAATTATGTTTAGCAACTGTTAAGATTTCCTCATCATTGGATACATGATTTTTACTCAGACCGAATATCATCCTTGTTTGGAGGTTATTATCACTTAAATCACTCAGTATATACTCCTTCAGACTCATTGATTTTACTCTTTCATGATTAGTCACAGAGGAACTACGACAGAGATAGTTATAGTGGGAAATTGTGCGACTAACTGGATTTCTGAGCAGAGTAAAATATGTAGCTGGACAAGATAAAAACTCATGTAAACCAAAAGCAAAATGTCCACGAATTAGTTTTAATTTACTACGCTTATCACTTCCTAGTTCAGCTAATATATGGCGATTCTCTATGCCATCAAATCTAAAAGTCAACTGCTTTTTGTATTGTTGGTTGATAATGCCATTAATTGTTGTCCCTCCCGCCTTGGGAATATGCAAAAATATTATGACCTGATTTTTATCACTACGTTTTCCCAGATCGATAATTTCAGGGTTTATCTCTGATAAAGATTTAAATGTTTCCATCTGTTTCAATAATTTTTAATTGGTTGTGATTGCTTAATTATTTTTTGTAATTCTCGTTTAAATTTTGCCGTTATTTCAGCAGCTTCAAATCCCAAAAAATGATATATTATTTGATAAAATATGGTTACTTTAGAACTTGGTAACTTGAAATCATGTTCTGAATCATAGATTTTTTTGATAATACTTTTAGCCCAACTAGAGTTGAACAACCAAATCATCCTAGCACAATCAAATCTAGATTTATTGATAGCATAAAGACGCTCATTGTTTAGTTCATTAATTAACTTCAGATGTGATTCTAGTTGTTCTGTAATTGCCAAACGATGGTGATAGGTTAATGTTTTATCTTTTTTACAGACTGTTGACTCACTCCACTGTCTATAAACTGAACCAGAATCATGGCAATATTCAAATTTTTTACCTGCTTTGAGAAGTCGTAAATACAAGTTATGTTCTTGACAAACAGGTTGATCAGCTTTCCATCCTCCCACATCTAGAATAGCCTGTTTTTTCCAAAGCGGACTTCCTGTTTGTGGTAAATACCAAAGAGCTAGTAAAATCCAAGGATCATGAGGTTCAGGAATAGGGAAAATTTCTTGTTTCACCATTTTTGATTCCCAATACTCAAAAATACTAGGACTGTAGATTATATCGGCACTAGTAACTTGATCTAAAAAATTGATTTGTTGTTCAATTTTCCTAGGAAGTAAATAATCATCTGCGTCCAGATATTGTAACCATTCCCCTGTACTTAATTCTAATAAACGATTACGTGCAACATTCCCACCTCTATTTTCTCCTGTTTGCCAACGAATAGAGTCACCAAAACTTTGAATTACTGCTAAACTTTCATCTGTAGAACCATCATCAACAACGATTACTTCTTTGTTGGAATAGGTTTGATTCAACGCACTTTCTATAGCTTGTGCAATCCATTTTTCTGCGTTATAGCAGGGAATAAGAATACTGACTTTTGGATTCATAATTAATGCAAATGTAATTGTAAAATTAAAGCATAATCAATTCTGGCTATTCTTTAATACTGCATCGTAAACATGATAAGTTTTTAGTCCCATATCGTCCCAATTGAATTTATCGCATTCATGCTTAACTAAATCACTCAGGTTACTTAAATCAATTTCAGTGCTTTTTTTCAAAGCTTTTAATAAGCCTTGATCATCTTTATCTTCATACAGCAACCAATCTGCGGTACCTAAAGTTTCGGCTATACTCTTTGTGCGAGGAGCAATAATAGGTTTATTATAAGACATTGCTAAAATAATACTTGCTGAAGTTAAAATCTTCTCAAAAGGAAGTACGACTACATCAGCAGCACTAAAAAAAAGATGTATTTCACTATCTTCTATAAAATATGGATGTATGAACACTCCCTCTATACTATTAGCTTGCTCAGTCAATTTTGAACCATAAACCTCATCTAAGGGTTTACCTGCTATTAACAGGGTACATCCTTGATGAAATTCTTTGTTTTCTCCCCAAATTTTCAGTAGTTTTTCAATGCCCTTATAAGGTCTTAACATACCTAAGTTTAGATAAACATGACCAGATTGTGGTATTCCCAAGGCTTGACGTGCTGATAAGGGGTCTATTAATTCACTGTAAATGTTCCGATAGTTACCAATAGGAATAACTGCGGCTTTCTGCTCATTGATATGATAAATTTCCGAAAATTCGCTCAGTGCTGAAAAACTATGAAAAATTATTTTGTCTGCAACTTTGAAGATAATTTTTTGAATATTTTTTTCTAACCGTGGAAACTGACTATCGTGAGAGACATGATTGTGTATTGTCCAAACTATTTTTACGTTGGCACTTTTAACCAACATAATATCAATTAACAATTTAATTCCATAAACAAGTTTAATTAGAATATTTTCTCCTTTAAGATAAGGAGTAAGCCAATGAAGATGTAAAATATCAATATGTTTGCTATTTTTTATAGCCCTGAATATAGGAAAAATTCTCCGATAGCCAAAAGGAAATATGACATTTGCTCCTTGAGGTTCCAAAGATTTAGATAACAATTCTTGATAGGGGTTAATAATGCGATAATCTGGCATCATCAAAACTCTTAATGGTTTTATGGAAGAATTATTAGGAATCATTACTTTAACTCTTTGAGAAAATTATTCTGCACTAAATGACGAATTCCTTCGTTGTACATCAAGTGTCTAATTCTGCCTACGTAGTGACGAGAAGGAGAACCATTTATACTTCCTTCTAAATGTACATCATAAGCTGATGGTAACAGTTCTACTCCATAACGAGAACTACACAAAGCATAAATAGTTTGTTCAATGCGCCAAAAATGCCCAATAATATTTGGTAGGGATAAAAATTCTTCTATCCAATCGAAATTCAAGGAGTTTTTGTGAATAAGTCCTAATCCTGAATTTACTCTTGCAGCTAAGTCAAAACCCAGATGAGTTTTCACCGTTTCTGGTTCAACTGTGTAAGCACTTTCCACATCTCCATTGAATGTGTTGAGTTGATAATCTGGATTTTCGATTTGTTTTAGTAGTGCTGTAGGTTCTTCAAAAAACAAAATATCACTATCTAGCAGTAGCAATCGCTCACTCTGCAAATATGCAGCAAAGTCAAATACCTTTGGTGACAGGTGATTTGTTTTGCGAAACTCCAAACAACGAGGATAGGATGATAATAATGCTAAAACTTTTTCATCAGCTTGTTTTCTGTCAATGATCCTAGCGTTTGGAAAGTGATACTGTAGAATTGTAATATTTTCCTCAGTTAGAGTTCCATCATCATGAATGCACAGAGCATATTGACGCTGAGAAAAATGATAAAAAGACTTTAAAGCCCAAACTAAATTTAACCAATCATTGGCAGAAGTTAGAACATGAATTTCACAGTTTAAATCATTTGTGTTGACAATAGGTTTAGTCTTGAGTATGGAATGTCTGACACTATCTCGGTAGTATGCAGTCCATAAACCATGTTGATATTTTTGTTTAATTTTGAGTACAATAGAGCCAAGAGACATAAATTACTAATCCTTATTTTCTGCTCAAACCCAGAGCTTTGCGAAACATTCCCCATGTTGCTCGATGAGCTAAATATGATGGATGGTGAATAAGCATTTTCAATGTTGCAGAAATAAACTTGGTTGTCTCATGAGTTTCATAAAGTTTAGCAACCTTGCTTAAATGCATAAAATACTGATATTCAGCAACCTTTTTTTGAACATAAATCTGATCCTGTATAGATAGTTTAGGCAGAAATCTGGGAATAATTTTCAAGTCTTCTTCTCTAAAAGCACCTAGATTACCTTTAGAAACAGTTTTGCTCTTACTATGTAATCGCGCTTTGGCTAATACTTCAGGTAGTATTTTAGGTGTGATGCCATCTACTAGCAACCGCATACCAAATTCCACATCCATACAATAGTGGAGAGACTCATCAAAAAAACCATATTCACGTATAATTTTGCTGGACATAAAGTTGGAGACTTGAATCGCAACTGATCTGGGTCCCTCCCAGCGAATTAAAGTTTCTTTCATTCCTGCAAATGGCACAGGAATTAGTTTTTCCAAAAAACCTCCCTGTTCATCAATATATTCTGCATGACTGGTAACCCAATAAGTGTTGGCATCTTTTTGAAATTGGTCTGCAATTTGATAAAAAGTTCCTTTGGTATATACATCATCACTGTTTATATATGCCCATATATCTCCTGAAATTTTCTTTAATCCTTTGTTAATAGCATCACTCTGACCATTATCTTTTTCACTTACCCAGTACGTTAAATAATCGGCATATTTTTTAATAATGTCTATACTATTATCTGTGCTACCTCCATCAATGATGATATATTCCAAATTAGGATAGTTTTGTAGCAGTACAGAGCGAATTGTTTCTTCTAAAAATTGACCTTGGTTGTAAGAAGCTGTAACAATACTAATTTTGGGATAGATATGTTGATCAAGATTTAAAATAGATAATTTTTCTGTTTCCTCAGTCCACGGAAATCCAGTTTTTCCATCAGGTGGCAGAGGAAGTTTGTTAATCAATCCATGTGACATTTTTTGATTCATCTTGATTTTAAGTCTGACAATGTAAAATAAACTTAGTTATGATAGGCGAGTATTATCTTGCCCAATAAAATCAATAAAAAGTAATTTATTTGAATGTATATCCTATTTACATAAAATAGATTTAATCCGGTTACTAAAGGCTGACGTTAATAGAATATGAGGGTGATGCAAAATGATTCGGCAGATTTTTACATACCTGGTAAATTTATTATCTTGTAATTGCAGAGATTTTTCTACTTCATTCAACAGCAAATTTTGGTACAACCAGTTTCCTTGAAGTAACCATCGTTTTTGGTGCGATATTTTTGTCAACCTACTCCACAGCAATGGATGAACAAGCTGTAGTAATTCTTCTGCTACTTTTTCACTTTGGTTGGATTTTTGATAAGGTGTAAATCTGAAACAGGAAACTTCACTATTAACACTTCCCACTTGTCCTTCTGCCTCTAAAATTCTTAACCAGTAATCATAATCCATTACATAATTAAGTTCCTCTTTAAACAAACCAACTTTATTCGTAATGCGTCTTGTCCAAAATACTTCAGGCTGAACAAATTGGCGTTTTTTCCACCACACATTCCATAAATCTAAAATCTCTTCCAACTTTTGGATATTGCCAAATTGCTCGCCTATCTTTTCACCTTCTTTATTTACATAACGACATATTCCGTGTACTAAATCAGTGTTAGGAAATTGGTGAAAATGTTCTGCAATTTTAAACAGTGTGCCTGGTAAATAATAGTCATCACTATTAAGATAGGCAATGATATCACCTGTTGATCTAGCTAGACCTTTATTAATAGCATGAGCTTGACCGTTATCAGGTTCACTTACCCAATATGATAACCATGATTCATATTTCTTGATAATGTCAATACTATTATCTGTGCTACCGCCATCAATAATAATATATTCTAAATTGGGATAATTCTGTAGCAGTACAGAGCGAATAGTCTCTTCTAAAAAGTGTCCTTGGTTGTAGGAAGGTGTAATAATACTAATTTTTGGATATCTATTTTTATCATCACCTAACTCTAAAATACAGGCATTTTCAGATAAATTTTCTGTTTCTTCATGCCAGGGAAATCCTGTTTTTCCCTGTGGGGGGTTTGGTAGTTTTGGCATTACTTCATTCAAGATGACAAAGATTGTGATTGCAGCACTTGTTGATATAGTTCTATATACTTTTTTGCTTGCAGTTCTAAGCTATATTCGTTAACAGCTATTACTCGACAATTTTTACTCATGGTTGTGCGTAATTTTTCATCTTCTAGGAGACTGACAATACCATTGCGGAAATCTTCTACATCTTCTAGTTGTGCTAAATAACCAGTGATGTTATGACGTACTAGGTCAGGTACACCACCAACTTTAAAAGATACCATTGGAGTTCCACAAGCCATGCTTTCTTGTAAAACTAAGGGTAAATTATCAGCACGGGTGGGAAAAATAAATAAGTCAGCCGCAGAGTAAGCCACAGATTTTAAGCGATCGCTGCTAATGTAGCCTAAGTTAACAGAAGGTATCCCCACTTCTGATGTAATTGCTTCACTTCCATTACCAAAAGTCAGGAGTATGGTTTCTGATTTCAGCGATGCAGGTAATTGTTGCAGAACCTTCAACAGTAAATCTCCACCTTTGCGGGTATATTTAAAACTTTCTGCACCAAACAAAAGAACTTTTTTATTTTTAGGAATATCTAATACTGTTTTACATAACAAAGGGTCTAAAGGTTGAAAAGAAATTGTATCAATCCCATTGGGTATTTTGTGAATAGGAAAGCGACTTAGAATACTCTTTTTAGCCAGATCAGTCAACCAATCACTGAGAGTTACTATAGTCAAATTTGACTTACTATAAACCCACTCTTTAAGTTTCCATTCTATGTGAGTGCTATCAAAATAATTGGATGGATGTGTAGTAGGACAAGGACATTTATGACAGCCAGTTTTCCAGCGTTCACAATCAAAGCTATAAGCGCACTGACCAGTAAAGCTCCACATATCATGGAGAGTAAAAATACCAGGTTTAGTTGCAGTTAATTTAGGAATAACTAGGTAATTAAAATAAGTATTGTGCAGGTTATGAAAATTGATAATATCTGCATCTTGATAAAATTGGTGCTTGGGAATATCAAAGCTACTAACCAGATGAAGATGGTTTAGTCCTACACGCCTTGTAAAGCGATAAATTTGACTTTCAATCCGAAATTTACGCGGGATAGCAGCTATGCGCTGATCAGCAATTTTAGCAATCCCAACTAACAGTTTTGAATCAACACCTTGATTTAATAAACCTTGATGAAGACGATATCCTGCTATACCTGCTCCTCCAACCATATCTGATTGGTTAATGTGCAAAACTTTCATAGCACTGGTTTTACAGCCTCCATATAGAGAGAATCTGGTTTGTAAACAGAACCATCAGGTTCTGTATCTAAATTAAATCTAGCCCAGTCAGGAATATAACTTGCATCCGCATTTCTTTTTGTAATTTTTTCTAGTCCACATCTTTTTAATAATTCATATAATGAGTAATGATCATACATCCATTGGTGAATTTCTCCACTTTGCCTAAATTGACCGAGTTGCAGTGCATTTAATTCTGTGGGACTAAGAATAATCTTCAGAATTGCTTGATGGCGATAGTCCGGATGTTTCAATATACAATAAATCTGTTTTAACCATTTTTTAATCGATTTCTCAGCAGCAGGTTGCGAAGAAGACATTTGTTTTTGCGCTGCTGCTAAGTTAATTTTTTGAACTTCTACTACTCATCGTCTAATGACAAAATCTTGATTAGAAATATCTTTTCGGTAAAGGAAACTGCCCATTTCTCCTCCTGAACTATTTCTAACTGTTTGATCATACATCTCTAAAAGCATCCATTTGTAGTTCTCTTCCCATTCCTTATCACCGCTACTAGCTCGCTCTAAACAATGCAGATACATTCTAGCTATTTGCTCAAGATCCGGAACTACTACTCTTAAAATTCCTTGTGGGCGTAAAACGCGGTAGCACTCTTTTATGAAAGGTTCTGCTTCTGATTTATGAAAATGCTCCAGCAAATGAGAGTGATAAACCACATCAAAAGACTCATCAGGAAAAGGAATACCTTGTCTTAGATTATGAGCTATAACACCTTCAGCAGTGGATACAAAATTGATGTTTGTCCACTCAGGGTTAAGCCTAGACCCACAACCAAGATTTAATTTTTTTTTAAAATTCATAAATTTATTAATTTATTGAACAAAGCTTCATAACTGGCAGCACATAAAGAAATGTTAAATCTTTTAGAGTTTAAAATAGCGTTTTTTGAATGTTCCATAAGTAAAGATCTGTTTTCAAAATACAATTCCATAGCCTTTGCCAATTCCAAAACATCTACATTATGAGAATCATTAAGTTTGATAGTCAAACCAGATTGACGATTTTGAAACTTAAGCATTTCTGGAATACCACCAATAGCAGTAGCAATAGTAGGCTTCCCTAAAATTAAATATTCAATAATTGAATTTGGTAAACTCTCCCCAGCAAAATAAGTGGGCAAAAGACCGACATCAAAAGCATCTATCCAATAAAATGGCTCTGAAGCATGACCGACAAAATAAATATTCTTTTCCGTTTTACACTCACTTTCTAGTTTGTTTAAGTATTCGCTAGAACCAACTAGAATCAAATAAATATTATTAACGTATGCAAGACTTTTAAAAGCTGTAATCGCGGTTTCCCATCCCTTTTCAGGAATGCCTCTTGCTACCATGCCGAACACAAATGTGTCTTCGCTAATGCCCAGCTTCTTTCTAGCATCTTTGGGGAATGTTTTTTCAATAAAAGATATTCCATTATAAATTTTTGTACATTTATCTTTAGAAGTAACTAATTCCTGCATTAATTGCAGATTGTTATCAGAAATGCAGACTATTTTATTAGCTCTGTTACAAATTTCTTTTACCTTGGCAGCAGTAGTAATACCCTTATTCAATACATATCTATAATCTCCGTGGTCTGTGATAACGAAAGGTATTTCCGAAGTTTTGAGACAGCTAGATATAAAGGCATCAGAATGATAAAGATGACTGTTTATGATTTCAATGTTGTATTTAGATAGTATAAATTTTAAATGTAATTCTTTAATCCACAGCCAAACATTAAAACTTATTCCTAAAAAATGTAGAAAATAATTAATTTTTTTGCCTAAAAAATCAAAAAATCTAGGCAGTCTTACAACTTCAACCTGATCGGGGATTAAAGATAAAACATTATCAATTCCTCGAGAATCACAAACTTCATAATCATAAATACAAACGAAGTTATTATTCACTAGATTGTCCGCTAGACGCACCAGGAAAGTTTGCGCCCCACCTAATGCCAGACTTGAGATAGACAACAATATTTTCATTGAAAATAAATTAATAATACAGATAATCTTATTAAATTTATTGCTTCTATTTAACTGCCATATTAAATTGAGAACGCCATTGCTTTATCGGTTCTGGATCTAGATATATCTCTGTCATACTCGGGGAAATGATCCAATTTTTTATTTTATCTATTTCTCCTCTTTTTACAGTAGGCAAACCAGTATCTTTAGCAATTTCAGCGGCTCTATTATCAATTTCCAGAATTAAGCTCCTGCGACAAGATAAAAGACATTTTATACCCCCATGTAATCTAGTGCCAATATAATCAAACTCTATATCAGATTCTAAAAGATTATTAAATCCCTCAAGAGAATGTTCTAGTAAAATCAATCTTGATTTTAAGTTATTGATAATATTACTATCTTTTACTCTACTACTGCCTACAATCTCAACATTTACAGTCATATTATTAATGGCCAATAAAAGTTCAATAATATAATCTAAATCCCCCTTACCTTGAGGCCAAAATATAACTGATTCATAATTATCTATAGCTGTTTCTATAAGCTGCTTATCAAGTTGATAGTCCTTTGCATAGTCAGTAATCATTACCAGAACAGTTCTTGATTTCCTGTGAGGTATCTTAGAAAAATCAAATTCCAGAAATGGCCACATGGTTGGACATCCTGTGTTGAGAACATTTTTTATGCCGATAGAATTTAATTGTTTAAGTGTATAACTATCTCTTGTAGAGTGAATAATTTTTTTAGATAGCAAACAGTTAATAGATAATTGTGTATATAGATCAGGTGTGGACTCGTACTTTGCCCAACCTACCCCAAACAAAATAGCTTTTCCTAATGTGATTTTTTGTTTAAGTGAAAGTTTCCATTGCTGGAATGATTTCATATGAGAATTTAATAGATTAGTTCCCCCTGCAAATATCAAATCACATTTAGAAGCTATTGATAAGTGGTGTTTATAAGAAGGGACAACATGAGTAGATAATTCAAACAAGTTGACGTTAGGAAACAAAGAAAAAAGCTCTCGCTTTACAGCCTCTTCAATAATAAAATCACCTAAATTTTCACTGGGACGTTTTTGGTTATCACGTAAAGCCGGATTAAATAGACAAATATTCATATTCATTAAATGTTCCTCAAATCTCAAAAAATAAATTTAATTAGATATTATGTGTTTGGTCTAAATCACAAAAAATATAAATTATTTATTCTTCATCTTCTGAAAAAGAATTGTTAAATAATGATGTTGATGTATTTATTTGGAGTTGCTTAGTATGGAAATTACCAATTACATATAGCTTGAAAATTTAAATCAACAAATGAATAATAAAATAGGAAATTTCATGATTTTAACTAGGAATGCTATATTGAATTTCCATTCTTAATTCAAATGCAAATATTTCCTTGATTCCATTTTTTATACAACAACCGTTTTGCATTACTATCTTTATCTTTTGATTATATGTAATCTTTCTTTCATGAGAAAATCGTAATTATTCTTTTTGTCTTGAAAAAAATCGTCTACTGCTTTTCTCGCACCAGACCAATCATTATAATCATCAATAACAAAAGTTCCACCAGTTACCAAACAAGGTTCTATCCTCTGTAAACAAGTATAAACTGAGTCGTACCAATCACAATCAATGTGAGCTAAAACTACGGGTTTATCAATTATAAGAGTATCTTCAAAAAGACCTTTAACTAAATAGACATTGTTTTGACTCACATCGACATCAAAATTTTGAAAATTTTGGATAACTTTATCATAAAGATTTTCTTCATAGCCATAGTAAGTTTTATTTCCTATTCCTTGAGAATTACCACTAGCAATTATGTTATATCGTTGATGTACATCTAAATCATCTTTCTCAGAAGGAGGGGGAATCATGCCAAAAACGTCATAAACGTAAACTTCCCTATTTTGGGATTTTACACTGGCAATAGCGATCGCCGATCCACCTAAAGCACATCCAGTTTCTATAATGATACCACTGACTTTATTGTTGTCATACTCTATAGTCGCGTTCATGATGTCAATCAGAGCGCCCCTGCTTAGATATGTCAGATGCTGACTGAGAACATTTGAAGCTATTTTTGATAAACGTATATCTAAAGGTTCATGAACAAATTTTTTCAACAAAGCCTTACTTTTTTGTTTGAACAATTTAAGCATGATATTGGGTATTTCCTAATTTAATTGCCACTAACTCCAACGGTGTGGAATACAAATACTGCCATATTTTCCATCAGAAAGTATGGGATATCCTCTGATATGACCTTGATTAACGTCTAAAATAGCCGCTCCCTCTACATGGTCTTGTAATTCACTATCATTCATAATTGCCACATTCATTCTGTAGCGTCCAGGGACTAACAGTAACTCATCTATTTCACAAATAATCTTCTCTCTCTGCCCTGAACTGTTAATATCTTCATCATGCAATTGGTTAATACTGCTGAAACTTGTTACAGGTTGACCATACTGGTCATAAATTGTGAACACGCATGATATTTTAGGTTTTCCTGCGGTGAGATAGAAAATAAAGCGAGCAGGACGGCCTGTTGCTAAGGTTGCTGCAGAATAATCATCACCAGAAGAAACATCTAGTCGGGAAAGACGGACTTCACCTTTACCTTTGCGGTCTTGCCGATCTAATATATTATTAGAAACTGATTGTTCAAGGGTTTGTAAATAAGTAATAACAGCTTGGGAAGCACTGTCATCAGTAACTACCGTTCCTTGGTTAAGGAGAATACCTCTATTGCATAGAGTTTGCAAAATACCTAAATTGTGACTAACGAATAAAATACTCCGGCCTTCTTTGCCGACATCTTCCATTTTTCCCAAACACTTTTTCTGAAATTTAGCATCACCCACTGCTAATACTTCATCTACAATTAAAATCTCAGGCTCTAAATGTGCCGCTACTGCAAAAGCCAGTCTTACATACATTCCTGAAGAATAACGCTTCACAGGAGTATCTAAAAACTTTTCTACTTCGGAAAAAGCAACAATTTCATCAAATTTGCGTTTAATTTCTTCTTTACTCATCCCCAAAATTGCACCATTGAGAAAGATATTTTCTCTACCAGTTAATTCTGGATGAAACCCTGTTCCTACCTCCAATAAACTCGCAACTCTTCCTTTAATTTTGATGCTTCCTTGGGTTGGTTCTGTAATTCTACTTAAAATCTTTAATAGGGTTGATTTTCCAGCCCCATTACGACCAATAATCCCAACTCTGTCACCTTGCTTAATCTCAAAAGAAACATCTTGGAGCGCCCAAAATTCTTCAAAAGTCTGATTTTCGGTTTTGGCTTTGGGATTAATTAAACTACCAATGGATTTAATCTGATTAGCTATCACATCCCGAAGAACAGTATAGCGTTCCTGCTTTTGGTGTCCAATAATATATTTTTTGCTGATGTTTTCAACGCGAATAACTGTGTCTGGCATAGGTACAAATTTGGTGGAGAGAAACATTAACCATGCTTCAAGGTTAATGCTTCTCTAATCATGACAAATCATCTCAACTAGAAAATTATAAACAAGCAGAAGATACAGCTACATTGCTACACAAAATATCGAACTGCTCTATTACTTTAGCAACACTTTTTTCCAGAGCTTCTTGATCGGTCAAACATTCGACTTCTGGTTTTAAAGGTGGTTCATAGGGATCATCAATACCTGTGAAAAACTTAATTTCCCCTTGACGCGCTCGTCTATACAAGCCTTTAACATCACGATTTTCACAAGTTCCCAAGGGTGCATTAACATAAACTTCAATAAAATTACTACCAATTTTTTGCCTTACCTCTTCCCGCACATCACGATAAGGTGAAATAGCCGAAACCAATACTATCACGCCATTACGAGTTAATAACTGAGCAACAAACCCAATTCTTCTGATATTTTCATCTCTATCTGCCCTGCTAAACCCTAAATCCCTGGTCAGATTTAGGCGTACTATATCTCCATCTAATACCTCTACTTTGAGTCCCCGGTTACGCAATATTTTCGCAACTTCAGTGCTGATAGTTGTTTTGCCCGCACCACTCAATCCTGTAAACCAAATTGTTGCTCCAGTATCTGTCATGTTTAACTCCTTGGTATCATTAATGTATATCAAAAGTGGTATTACTTATTTTTCTGTGGGCTTGACCTCAATTATTGATGAGTTGTAGATAAAATCTGCCAAAAGGCTACTACCTGTTATTCGGTAATTAGCTACTTCCCACCAAGCAGCTTAGATATTTATCACACCCCTGATGACAGTATAATCTTTTTGATCCTGATGTCCAATAATACACCCCAGAAAAGAGAATAGGCTGGTTGAAAATCTATTGGTATCTGGCTTTGTTATTAAATTTTTTACCTCCTGCGACCTACAATCGACTGTATATTTTCTGCCAATAAATTTGGCTCAGTATAATTTATTACTATCTGTAATTTGGGGTATTATCGAAATAATCACGCCTAAAACCGGACTTCGTCCAAAGTTTTTGGAGCGGGTTACAAATCCCCGTTATAAAAACTGCCTTATGCCCTCTGCCTTCGTTATATAGCGCATCTGTCTAAATTACATCTGCAAACTTTCTTTCCATACTGCGAAAATACCAAATTCCACTAAATAATAGTAAAAATACAAGTATCAACGATATGATAAATCCTGGTAAATATAAATTTGACTCACTACCCAAAATTGCCCAACGGAAACCATCAATTACCCCTACCATTGGGTTTAATGAGTAGATGAACCGCCACTGTTCGGGAACAATACTACTACTAAATCCTACTGGTGAGATATAGAGTCCAAACTGGACAATAAACGGCACAATATAACGGAAATCCCGATATTGAACATTCAAGGAAGCAAACCATAATCCTGCTCCCATTGAAGCTGCAAAAGCAATAGCAATAAATAAAGGTAGGGTCAAAATTCGCCAACTGGGAACAAAGTTATACCAAATCATCAATGCTAGTAAAATCATCCCAGAAATCATAAAGTCTACAAAGCTAACTACTACCGCGCTTGTAGGTACTACTAATCTGGGAAAATAGACTTTGGAAATTAGGTTAGAATTGGTAATTAAGCTTGTACTACATTCTGAAAGGGAATTGGCGAAAAACTGCCAGGGTAACATCGCCGAAAAGACGAGAATAGGATATGGTACACCGCCAGGAGATGGCAAGCCTGCTAACTTCCCAAACACAAATGTAAACACTACCATTGTTAGGAAAGGACGAATTAAAGCCCAAGCAATACCAATGACAGTTTGCTTATACCGCACTAAAATATCTCGCCATGCCAGGAAATAAAATAATTCCCGATAACGCCACAGGTCTTTCCAGTATTGTCCTTCTGTTCTTCCGGCTTCAATGATTAATTCTGATTGGGAAATGGGATCTTTCATATCATAAATTTGTTTGCGCCGCTCTCAATAGATGGGTGCAAATTCTGACAATTACTAGGTGTTTACCCAAAAATCTTTAATATTATTGCCACCAACTACTTGCGATTGCCTGAAGGTAAATTCTCCCACAGAAGGATTTCTATGGGGATTAATCACCCCTGTGGCCTGTTGCCAAAGTTCTGCAGGTGCTAATGACAACTCATAAGTTGATTCACGTTTACGGACGTGATACCATTTAGTTTCTTGGCAATTTTCACACCAAAAAGCCTCTAACCATTCACCCTCTAAAGGAACTGCGGTTTTGGCTGCGACTAATAGCAGGGCTTCTTTTCGTCTTATGCCTCTCTGTTGTAGTTGTCCAGCGCGTTCAGCAAATAAGCTGTATTTTTGACTCATACTATCCATATAACAGTTGTGTACTGGACAATAGATAGCTCGTCGTTTGGAACGATTCCGATTTCGGTCACACCTTCTCTGCACTTCGGCCTCCTAACAATTTGATCGAAAAAGATCACCAGAAGGTTGCGTTGGAGGGACTGAGATCAACAAGACCATCAAAGCCCTGCTCCTAATTTGAAAATTTCAGGTATTAAATTTTATAAACTAAGTTTTGTAAACTAGCGTCACATCTTACCACATTTGCGCTTTTTGTTCTAGTTTGCTTTCCAGGCTACAAACTAGACTTTTGTAGCACAGTAAAATATTCTTTGGCTATGATTTGCGGTGTAAAATTTGATTGCAAATACTTGCGAGATGCTTTGCCCATAAGTTCCGCTAATTTGCGATCGCTATTCAGCAGGCGAATAAATTCAGCTAGAGCAAGACTATCTCCGTTTTCTACACTCACTCCACACTTGCCATCAGCTATCATCTGTCGCAAATAAGAGTATTTTGAGCAAATCACTGCTATTGGTCGTCCAGCTGCTAAGGCTGGATAAAGCTTGCTAGGAGCAACAAGGCTTTCCATGTCTCTCTCTACACTGACCAAAGATAGATCACAAGCGGTCAGAGAGTAAGGCAGGACTTGCTTGTCTTGATAAGGTAGAAACAGAAAATTGGTTAGTCCTAATTTATTCACCGCCTCCATAAAGCTTTTTCTTTTTGCACCACTGCCGATGCAAACGAACTGTACAGGTTCGTCTCGTAATTGTTTGGCAGCTTCGAGAATGGTTTCCATATCGTGACACCTGCCCATATTACCAGAATAGAGGACGGTGAACTTGTTAACTAAATTATGTTGTTTGGCAAACCAATTCTTCTCTTTGGCAATGGGTACAATTGAATCAGGATCTCCCCAACTGTGAATCACAGATATTTTATCTGCTACTTCAGGACAGATGGCTATTACCCTCTCCTTCATATCAGGACTCAGAACGACAATCCCCTTGGCTCTACGCCAAATCAATTTGTTGATTCCTCTCCAAAACCCTGTCAACCAATGGTTTTTGGGTATTACACCCAAGGCGATCGCAATGTCTGGATACAGATCATAAATTAGACAAACGTAAGCAATTCTCAAACACAAGTGAGCCAAATATCCTGCTACAGGTAAAAAAGGCGGAGCAGAAGTTAGCAAAAACACATTGTGCTGACGGAAATTTTTAATGATATGTAGAAAAGCACGCAAGGTAAATAGAATACCATTTACTGCTTTGCCACGAATCCTTCCAGACCAAACTTGGGTAGAGCGCGATCGCTGAATGCGAATATCACCACCCAATTTTTCCACCGCCGGTGCATTGTCCGTAGAAAAAGCATAACTGGGCTGTCCTGTAAACACCTCAATGTTGACATCTTGTTGCTCTAGTTGCTTGACCAGTTCCTCAATCAACTGTCCGGTAGCAGCATAGTCTGGTGGGAAAAATTCCGTAATTATTGATACTTTTAGTGATTTATTAACTGGGTTTTCAATATGCTTAGAAGCGTCTGGCAAATCTATAGCAGATAAGCCCAATTTTGTAAAATTTCTATCCTGATAAAACTGTTTACTATCAGTAATGGTTTTTTTTGGCTTAATTATAACATCTGTATCATTTTGAAAATCCTGATTCGGAGATGTTGTGGGATGAGAGGTTCTTGATTTTTTCGTCGGCCAGAATGCCATGTGTGTAGTTTCCTGTAGAAAATTGTTATGCTTACAGGTAAGTAAGATTGACGACGATTATCTAGGAAATGTTCTTCCTCAATCGCTAGCTGTTCTTGGTTAAGTGTATATCACCTGTTATCAAAAGCTGATATTTTCAATGACAACATGGTAGATACCTGTTCCGGAAAAATTGGCTCTCTAAAAAACTAAGCACAATTACAGTCTGAAATTACAGCAATATTTGCATACTTCTTGATGCTAGGATACAGAGAAAATAAAGTTTTTAGACATTGAGTTGAGTAGAGCGGATAAAAAAGCATGATAAAAAAATATCTTGAGTAATAAAACAACCAGGCAGCAGTCTTTATCATTTTGATAAACTTGTTCTATATATACCAGAATTAAACTATTTAAAAAAGTTCCATGCACATTTTTTTTACATGATCAGTCAGTAAGACTGAAAAACTTTTGGTTAGATTTAGTGATTGTTCATCGAAACATATCACAGGTTCTAATACTCTACTAGTAGAGAACTGAATCATGATCAAGGCTATGTTCACGCCTGAGCAACCTGCGACGCAAATTATCCAAAGCCTGACAAGCACTCAGATAACGAATAAAAGATCGATTCCGCATCGTTCCAAGTTTACACTCATAAGTATCCACCTCATCTCCTGGACCTGCTAAACCAATATATACTAACCCTACTGGTTTTGTCTGGGTTCCTCCAGCAGGTCCTGCAATTCCCGTAATACTTAATCCCCAAGTAGTTGAGAGACGAGTTTTCACACCTACAGCCATTTGTGCAGCTACGGTGGTACTGACTGCCCCAAACTGCTCTAAATCTTCTGGGTTAACTCCCAACAACCCAACTTTGACGGAGTTGTCATAAGAAATCACTCCACCCCAGAAATAATCAGAACTACCAGGAGTTTCCGTCAACATTTGTCCTAGTCCTCCACCAGTACAAGATTCTGCTACAGCCAAGGTTTCGCCTTGCGATCGTAACAACTTACCAACTATAGCCGCTAAAGTATCATCGTCAACACCATAAAAATCTAAACCAGCAATATCTTGGAGTTGTTTTTCAACCGGTGCAATTAATTTTTCGGCTGCGCTTGCATTAGGGGCTTTGGCAGAAATTCGTAATCTTACTTCCCCGTTTCCTGCATAGGGGGCTACCGTCGGGTTAGCTGAATTCAAATAACCAGAGACTTTTTCTGCTAAAGCAGATTCACCAATACCCCAAAACTTTAAACTGCGGCTATAAATAATTTCCTGACCCCAACCTTGATGTTTGAGAAAAGGTACAGCTGTATCTGACCACATCCGATGCATTTCACTGGGAACACCGGGAAAGGTAAAAATGGTCAATCCTGGGCGGGGTTGCCAAATAATACCTGGTGCTGTGCCTGTGGGGTTGGGTAAAATATCCGCACCTTGAGGAATTAAGGCTTGTTTACGGTTACTGGGTGTCATTACCCTTCCACGTTGGGCAAATTTCTCAGCTATGTCTTCGATAATATCGGCTCTTTCTACGAGAGGAACACCGAAAAAATCAGCAATGGTTTCACAGGTGAGGTCATCTGGTGTAGGGCCTAGACCACCGGTAAAAATCAGAATTTGCACTCTGGAAGCAGCAATTTCTATGACTTGCTTGAGTCGTTCGGGATTATCCCCCACCACAGTTTGATAGTAGTGAGGAATGCCTAATTGTGCTAACTGTTGGGCGAGAAATTGGGCATTGCTGTTAAGGATATCTCCTAGAAGTAATTCAGTACCAACACAAATAATTTCTGCACTCATGGGATTAAACAAAAGGTGTGGGGTGTAGGGTTAACAGTAGAAATATTAAAGTTTCTTTTGCCTCTTTTCCTGATTCAAATTAAGATTGTCGAGACAGTTTCCAAACTCGCCAAATAGCAAAACTTAACAAAGAGGTAGAGGCACAAGCGTAACTTATCCCACTAGGAATGCCAGCAATAGCTAATGCTAAACTACCCACCCATAAAGTTAAAGAGTAAATAAACAAAACTGTTAATCTATGTGATAAACCTACTCTTAAAAGTCGGTGGTGTAAATGGCTGTGTCCATCAGCAACCCAAGGTAATTTACCTTTACGGAGTCGGGATAAAATCACAGCTGACATATCTACAATTGGTACTGCTAAAATCAAATAAGGCAAGATGACAGCAGTAAAAGCTGGGACTTTAACTAACCCAATTACACCGACAGCAGCTAAAGTAAATCCCATAAAATAAGACCCACCATCACCCATAAATATTTGGGCGGGGTTAAAGTTGTAACGAAGAAATCCTAATGCTGCACCAGCTAAGGCAGCTGCAATTAAAGCTGCTGCTGGTTGATGCATAAATAACGATACTAACAGCATCACTACAGCCGCAATTCCAGTTACTCCTGCTGCTAGTCCATCTAAACCATCAATCCAGTTAATAGCATTAACCATCCCCACTAACCAAATAACTGTAATTGGTAAACTCAGCCAGTCCAGATTGACTATGCCGATGGTGGGAATGGTAATGAAATCTATACTTACACCTGCTTTCCATGCACCAGCAGCCACAATCATTTGTATCAACAGGCGTACTAAGGCAGATAGGCTTAATAAATCGTCTGCTAAACCGATGAGAAAAAAGCCCAGACCACCTAGGATGACACCCCAAATTTGCCATTCTTTGTCTGGAGGTAGATTAGCAAAACCCCCCAACCACCAGACAATTATTAGAGATATGAAGGTACCTGCGAAAATAGAAACTCCTCCTAGGCGTACCATCGGACGTTGATGAAGTTTTCGACCACCAGGTTGATCTAATTGTCCGCTTTTGATGCCAATTTTTTTGACATCGGGTATTGTCCAAAGCACAACTATGGCGGCAATTAAGAAGGCAATCAGATGATAAATCTGAGCAGACATCGGTATTTTTTAAGAGGTATGTTGATATGAGAAAAATTGTGTGAGAGCGATTTACACCTATATCTACTACATTTGGGACATTTATTAGCATCGGGATTTTTACATACAGCATATTGCAGATCAATAAGGTACAAATTTTTATGACAAAGCCTTGCACCAACAGGGTTTTACTGCTAACTGCTGACTGCTGAAAGCTGCTGTATTAGATTTCAGATTGTGAGAGGACAATCCAAAATCTAATATTGCTTAAGCTAGAACTGGTACGGGAATTTCTAGGTGGGGATACAAGGGGAAGCGATCGCACAATGCTGCTACTCGCTGTTTACAATCTTTGGCTACTGTGTCTGAATCTGGGGAAAGTAGGCGATCGCTAATAATATCGCCAATTTCCTTGAATTCTGCTGCACCTAAACCTCGTGTAGTCATGGCTGGTGAACCTAATCTCAAACCACTAGTAACAAATGGTGATTCTGGGTCAAAAGGAACTGTATTTTTATTAGCAGTAATATTCACTCCACTTACTAGCTGGTCAGCTTTCTTTCCTGTCATGCCTACAGAACGTAAATCTACTAGCATTAAATGATTATCAGTTCCATTTGATACTAATTTTAATCCTCTGTTTTGTAGCTGAGTAGCCAAAGCACGAGCATTTTCAATTACTTGACCAGAATAAGTTGTAAACTCTGGCTTGAGTGCTTCACCAAATGCTACAGCTTTACCAGCAATAACGTGTTCCAAGGGTCCACCTTGAGTACCAGGGAAAACAGATTTATCTAGCTTTTTACCCAGTTCGGCATCACGGGTTAAAATCAAACCCCCTCTTGGACCACGCAAGGTTTTGTGAGTAGTTGTTGTCACAACATCACAATAAGGAAGGGGATTGGGATGATGGCCAGTAGCTACCAACCCAGCAATATGAGCAATATCTGCTAGTAGGTAAGCCCCTACTTCATCAGCAATGCTGCGGAATTTTTCAAAGTCAATGATCCGGGGATAGGCTGAATAACCACAAATTAGGAGTTTTGGACGTTCTTTCCGAGCTAAATCACGGATTTGGTCATAGTCCAGTTGTTCTGTTTCCTGGCTGACACCGTAGTGACGCACTTGAAACCACTTACCGGAAACATTGACTGGTGAACCGTGAGTCAGGTGTCCCCCATGTGATAAGTCCATGCCCATAATTGTGTCCCCTGGTTCTAACAAAGTTAGAAACACAGCAAAGTTAGCTTGTGCGCCAGAATGGGGTTGCACGTTGGCATGAGCAGCACCAAATAACTGTTTGGCTCTGTCAATGGCTATTTGCTCAATTTTGTCAACAAACTCACAACCGCCGTAATAGCGTTTACCGGGCAATCCCTCTGCATATTTATTGGTTAATACTGAACCTTGAGCCGCTAATACAGCAGCAGAGGTAAAGTTCTCGCTGGCAATTAATTCTAGGTGGTCACGTTGACGTTGTAGTTCTTGGTTAATTAATTCGCTAACAGCAGGATCTGAGGATTTAAGTATGTCCGAGTTGGTTTTGTTCACGTGATTTATCCTTGGAGAAATTGGTAAAATTGGAGATTTTGTTTTCAATACAGCACTGTAGTAACAGTCTTATAGCTGTTCATTTAATCTGTTTTCAGTGTTGACTTCTTTAATTATTCAATGTCCAGACAGTAAATGCTTTCGGATATCACCAAGTGGATTTTGAGTCTCAGTGTGGATATTTTCTATCATCCGGTTAACGGGGATGTCATCAACAGGTTGTAGGTGGTAGGGTATAGGGTGTAGGGAAGACAGCGTTGGCAGGAGCTTGAACTGTTTTTGGGTCTGTCTGTAAGCCCCACACCCCACACCCCACACC
>NZ_LUFH02000169.1 GCF_001586785.1 Sphaerospermopsis aphanizomenoides BCCUSP55 | reverse complement strand
CCTGCACCCCTGCCTACCCTGCCTCCTGCCCCCTGCTATACATCACTAATGACTGTTCAAACATCATCTTACACTTGACATTGGCTGAGATTGTTACAAAAAACGCAACAGCACCCCAGATCATAAATTACCCCTCGTACAATCCAAGTAGTGAGGAGTAATAGAGGCAAAATCATGAAATATCAGGGAAATGACCGGGGTTTGCTACCGATATTTAGCCGTTGCGGGTTAACAATGTTGCTAACTGCGGTGTTACTGGTGGACTCAGTGGGAGCAATGCCCAGAGGTACAGGGTTACAGATAGCACAACAGCAAGGAACACAACAGGAAGCTATGGGTGCTAAGGCTGAAAAGTTATTTCAAGAAGGAATGCAGCTTTATCGGCAGCGTACAAAGGAATCTTTATTACAAGCAATTAATAAATGGGAAGAAGCACTTCTCCTATATCGTGCAGTGGAGGACAGGCGTAGTGAAGCTACTACTCTCAATAATATTGGCTTGGTCTACGACTCCCTGGGAGAAAAGCAGAAAGCACTGGAATACTATAACCAAGTGCTTCCCCTAGATCGTGCAGCGGAGGATAAGGGTGGTGAAGCTACTACTCTCAATAATATTGGCAGTGTCTACGACTCCCTGGGAGAAAAACAAAAAGCACTAGAATACTACAACCAAGCACTTCCCCTCAGACGTGCAACGGAGGATAAGCGCCGTGAAGCTATTACTCTCAATAATATTGGCCATGCCTACGACTCCCTGGGAGAAAAACAAAAAGCACTAGAATACTACAACCAAGCACTTCCCCTCAGACGTGCAACGGAGGATAAGGGTGGTGAAGCTACTACTCTCAATAATATTGGTGCTGTCTACAACTCCCTGGGAGAAAAACAGAAAGCACTTGAATACTTGAACCAAGCACTTCCCCTATATCGTGCAGCGGAGGATAAGGGTGGTGAAGCTACTACTCTCAATAATATTGGTGCTGTCTACAACTCCCTGGGAGAAAAACAGAAAGCACTTGAATACTTGAACCAAGCACTTCCCCTATATCGTGCAGTGTCGAATAGGAGTGGTGAAGCCACTACTCTCAATAATATTGGCATGGTCTACGACTCCCTGGAAGAAAAACAGAAAGCACTGGAATACTACAACCAAGCACTTCCCCTCTCACGTGCAGTGTCGGATAGGGGTGGTGAAGCTATTACTCTCAATAATATTGGCTTAGTCTACAACTCCCTGGGAGAAAAGCAGAAAGCACTGGAATACTTGAACCAAGCACTTCCCATCAGACGTGCAGTAGGGGATAGGGATGGAGAAGCTACAACTCTCATCGGCATCGCTTACCTACAACGCAGCCAAAACAACCTCCAAGCAGCCCTGACCAACATTCAAGCCGCCATCAACATCATCGAAGAACTACGCACCAAAATTGCCAGTACAGAACTACGGACATCCTACTTCGCCACCAAACAGGACTACTATAAATTCTACATAGACCTGTTAATGCAGCTACACAAACAAAACCCCAACAAAGGCTACGACGCACAAGCATTACACATTAGTGAACGTTCCCGCGCTAGGGGTTTAGTGGAACTTCTCACCGAAGCTAACATCAACATCCGTAAAGACATTAACCCCCAACTCCTAGCGGAAGAAACCCGGTTACAGTCCCTCAGAGATGGTAAAGAAAAACTCCTCTCAGAACTAATGAGTCAACCAAAACCACCTAGCGAAATTATCCAAACCACTAACCAAGAAATTCAAAACATCATCCAACAACAAAAGGAACTCAAAAATCAACTCCGCGCTACTAACAAAGAATACGCAGACTTAAAATATCCCGAACCTCTAACATTACCCCAAATTCAACAACAATTAGACCCTGATACAGTCCTATTACAATATTCATTAGGTGCAGAAAATAGTTATTTATGGTTAGTCACTCATAACAGTTTCACCACCTATCAACTACCCAAAGAAGCAGATATTAAAAAAATTGCCCAACCATTAATTGACCAATTAAAAGCACCCGTCATTGCTGGTGCATCACTACAGGAAACCGCCCAATATGTAGCAAAAACAGCTAAAGCAACTAATGAACTCAGTCAAATAATTCTTAAACCTGTGGCTGATAAATTAGGGAAAAAACGGTTAGTAATTGTCGCTGATGGAATTTTACATCAAATCCCCTTTGCTGCATTGTCTGACCTCACCGAAAAAACTAAATATCAACCTTTATTAGTCAATCATGAAATCATTAACTTACCATCCGTCACCAGTTTAGCTACCCACCGGGAAAAACTCAAAAACCGCAAAACAGCACCGAAAAAATTAGCTGTATTAGCTGACCCAGTTTTTAGTAATAATGATAGCCGTGTTACAGGTAAAACAGAAGTTGCTTTATCCACAGATTTAGATTTAGAACGTTCTGCTTTAAGCCGTTCTAGTGCTAATAGAGGTTCATTATCTCGACTTCCAGGAACTCGTAAAGAAGGAGAGGAAGTTTTAAAACTTGTTCCCAATAATGAAAGTATCCAAGCCTTTGATTTTGATGCTAATTATGAATGGGTGACACAACAAAAATTAAATCAATATCAGATGGTACTTTTTGCCACTCATGGACTAATTGACATGAAAAATCCAGAGTTATCTGGCATAGTTTTATCATTATTCGACAAACAAGGAAAAGCAAAAAAAGGATTTTTAAGATTGAATGATATTTTCAACTTAGATTTACCAGCGGAATTAGTGGTATTAAGTGCTTGTGAAACAGGTTTAGCTGGGGAAGTTAAAGGAGAAGGTTTAATAGGTTTAACCAGGGGTTTCATGTATGCTGGTGCGGCTAAGGTTGTGGTATCTTTATGGAAAGTCAATGATGACGCAACAGCAGAATTAATGACTGAATTTTCTGGTCAAGTATTGAAAGAAGGTAAATCTCCCATTGTGGCTTTAAGAAATGCCCAGTTAAAATTATGGCAACAACAAAAAACCCAAGACCCGCGTTTTTGGGCTGCGTTTACCGTGCAAGGTGAATGGCAGAAATAGGTTTAAATCTCTGTTTGTGGGGTAGGCATCCTGCCTGCCCATGATTATTAAAGGATATCTGAGTCAATATAAAAATTATTCGTTACAAAAATTGTAACTGCAACAGGATTTATTCCTTGGCATTTTATAATTTAAAAGTCAAAGATTCATTTTCTTATTAATGGTGCGTTACGCTGCGCTAACACACCCTACGAATTACCAAAAAATCTACACATTACAGAATTTTAAATGAGGAGTGTTTACCATGTCTAAAAGACTATTTGCTTTATTAACAGTAAGCGCAGTAATTGTAGCTGCTGCTGGTTTATCTGTAGAAGCACAAAGTAAACCTAAAGATAAACCAACAAATGCCCCTACTTTTGTAAAATTGGAAAATGCAGGTAAATTAAATTTATCTTCTGCTGGTAATCCTTTTAAACCTCGTAATTTTAAACAGTCTAAAAAACCTTATGCTGGAGATCGGGGTATTATTGGCTATGATAACCGTGAACCAATGCTAAGTAGAGAATATCCTTGGTCTGCTATTGGTCGGATTCAAGGAACTACCACAGACGAAAAAAATTATCATTGTACAGGTACTTTAATTGCTGAAAATTTAGTATTAACAAATGCCCATTGTGTGATTGATCCGAAAACTCATCAACTCAGTAGAGAAATTGCTTTTTTACCTAATGTAATTAACGGTCAAGTTGCTGATAGACAAGATATTGCTTTTGCAGAAAGAGTAATTTATGGTACTGATTTTACAGCAGATACAATCACTAATCAAACTCAAGATTGGGCAGTAGTCAGATTAAATAAACCAATTGGTAGAAAATATGGTTATTTAGGCTGGAGAAATTTACCAGTTTCAACGATGATTAATAATCCCAAAAAATTCTCTTTTGTTGGTTATTCTGGTGATTATCCTAATTCCAGTAAAAGAGGTTATGAGTTTTTAAGTGCTGGTGCTGGTTGGACTGCTGGTTTTCAAGAGGGATGCAGTATTGTGAAGGAAGAGAGAGATATACTGTTTCATGATTGCGACACAACCGGAGGTTCTTCTGGTGGTCCGATTATTGGTTGGATTAATAATCAGCCTTACATTGTAGCCTTGAATAATGCTGAAATTAAGAATGTTAACACCAATGAAGGTATTATTAATTTAGCTGTGAATATATCTTTTTTAGATAGACTGGCTGGCAGAAATTAAGGATACAAAAATTTTCACATTCTGCGCCTATAGGTGAGAATAATTGATAGTTCTGAAAAATCCCAGGCAGAAAAATTTTATTTAGAGGATGTTTGAAAAGTATCAGAATTAATCGAGATCCCCCCAACCCCCCTTACAAAGGGGGGCTAAATTCCTCAAAGTCCCCCTTAAAAAGGGGGATTTAGGGGGATCTGCGGGTGTCAGATCCCACAGGAAAAAGTTTTTAAACAACCTCTAATTTTTCTGGTTGAGTTTAACTTTATCTGCCAAAAAGGAGTGTCAATAAAACCGCAAATAATACATTAATCGTGCGATCGCCTCACCAGACAATTCTAGCCGTTGCTGAAAATCCACCAAATTACGGTAAGAACCAGCAGTCAGGCGGTTTTGCACCACTGCTTGCGCTAGAGTTAAGTCCATCAACGGAATTTTCATCAAAGTCTCTACCGTTGCTGTATTTGCATTCACCTGTATAGTATTAGCTAAAGATTCATCATCATAGTAACTAAAATTTAACAAAGGTTTCAGTGGTTCTACTCGATGAACTGGGACACTCAACGCCGCAGCAATATCTTCTATACAGTAAAATTTTACACCAGAACGTGAAAGTTCCACCAGCGATCGCCCTTGGTGAATAGACAAACCCGGTAAGCGTAGCCAATCATCTACACTTGCTTGATTGACATCAATACGCATCCCCAGTTCTGCTGCGATCGGAATTTCTTCTCCAGACTGTAGACGATAGTAAGGATCATTCAGTAATTTCGCCCGCAGTTTTTGCAATTTGAGATTTATAGGTAGCCAATTATTCATTAGTATTACTTACGTCAAGAAATTTGATCCAGCATCTGGCGGCGTTTTTGCTCAAATTCATACTCAGAAATCAATCCATCTTGGCGGAGTCCATCCAACTCACGCATAGCATTAGCTACGGATTCTACTTGATTACTTACTGGTTGGGATATCTTCACTACTGACTGACCTAAATTAAAATTCTGGTTAAAAGCTTCTTCGTTTTGGGCTAAATACCAAACCCCTTCTATAGCACTAGCTACCTTGGGAATTGGTGTCCAAGATAACAATACATATACAATTCCCCATAATGGCTGTCCTAGGTAAAATTTATGTAGTCCGGAAATTGTAACTGTACCAGAAAAAGCTAAAATAGCAGCTATACTTCGACTTTTACGTTTATTTAACATCATCTCTATCTGTCTCCAAATCATAAACTCTCAAACAAACTCTTACCATTACTAGTTATATGTATCAATTTAGCGTGGTATTTTTTCGTAAAACATAATATTAGAAATCCATGATGAATTTAGTCAGTCGCTAGGTAACTCGATTTTGGATTGACGATTACCCTTCGGGAAGCCGAAGAAAGCGTCTATGGATTTTGGATTGACTCCACCCTCAAGTGTAGAGCTTAAAAATTTTGGATTTGGGATTGATAATTTTTCCGTCCTGAAGGACTCCTGACTCATACCAAATTTTTTTCATCTAAAATCTAAAATCTAAAATCCCCGGTAACTGCTACTCTTGATCATCTAGGTCATTTCAATCCCCACCACCGAAATACATATAATATAGTCTAAGGCTTGATATCAATTTACCTAATCCAACAAAAACTCTGCATTTAGCTTTGATGATACCTTAAAGCTCTTGCTTGCAAATGTTAAAACAATGTCACAAAACTTCCTCCCACCAGAAATACTTGAATTACTTGTTGACCCCTATGCTGTTTTGGGAGTTTCTGTGAATGCGGATGAGCGCCAGATTTCTAAGCGATATCATGCTTTAGCAAAGCAACTACACCCTGATAATTATGTTAATATTCAAACTCCCGACAAAGATTTAGCCAGAATTATATTAACTCGTTTAATTAATCCCGCTTATCAGCAATTAAAGCAAGAAAAAAAGCGTCTTGACACAGTATCAACATTACGATTAAAAGCAAGATCATTGAATCCACAGGTGATTACAGAGTTGCAAAAAGCCGTAAATATGCAGATTATACCAATGTCTGCACAAGAAGCTGATTTTTTCTATGAACAAGCGATCGCCTCTTGCACAGAAACCCAATATAAGTCTCTGCAAAAATCACATCAAGTAACCAGATACATCAGTAAACTAAATTTAGTTTATTTATCGCTGCCAAAACACAATACCTTTGAAACACAAACTATAACAACGGAATTGAAGTCAACAGCATCGAAGTCAATTGTCCCTCGGCCAGAAATTCCAAAAGTTACATTCCAACTATCTGAAGACAAAAATTCTAAAGCTACTCCCATCAACTATGCTCAACGTCACTATGAGCGAGCTGTTCAATATGGACAACAATCACAATGGGCCCTTGCAGTCAAAGAACTGCGTGATGCTATCAAATTAGAGCCAAACAACAGCGACCATTATGCCTTACTAGGAGTAGTGCATTTTCAACAGAACTTTCCAGGAATGGCAAAAGTTTATATACGTCAAGCATTAAAACTAAACCCAAAGCATCCACTAGCTTTAAAATATGCTGCCCTACTGAAAATAGAGGCCATTGAACAATCTCCTCCTAAATCAATGGGAAAAGCCCTGGGTATCGCCCGGTTATTAAGTCGCTTTCTATCTGGTCATGATTCTTGAAGGAGGCAGGAGGCAGGAGGCACAAGGCAGGAGGCAGGAGGCACAAGGCAGGAGGCAGAAGGCAGGAGTTCAGGAGTTCAGGAGTTCAGGAGTTCAGTAGTTCAGTAGTTCAGTAGTTCAGTAGTTCAGTAGTTACAGGAGTTACAGGAGTTACAGGAGTTACAGGAGTTCAGGAGTTCAGAAGAATAAGTAAGAAGAATAAGAAG
>NZ_LUFH02000168.1 GCF_001586785.1 Sphaerospermopsis aphanizomenoides BCCUSP55 | reverse complement strand
GGGAGGCAGGGGGAGAAAAAGTCGTTTTGATGACAGTAATTTGTATAATTTATTTTTTGGAGTTCCCTGAGAATGAAGAATCTTCGCCCTTATGGGGCGGAAAGTGTCAAAACTGTACTTACTAGTATAAAATTAAAACACTGCCATAATTTTATGCCAAGTTGTATATGTTTATCATTGATGATGTGATTGGGGCATTAGTGGAAGAGGCTGTCGGTAAAGTATTAGATAAATTAGATCACAGTGAAACTAGATTAAAACTCTTAAATAAATTTGGCTTAAAACAGGATGTTCCACCTAATGATTTTGATGGTGTTTATGTTTATACTTTGATTGAGTATGGTGTAGGGAAACCACAGGTTATTTTACAGTTATTGAAAGAACCAGAAATTAAACAAGAATTTCAGCAAGCATTTAGCCGAAATAAAAGTTTTAATATTCAAACATTAGATAAATATATTTAAAGTTCTGATATTGGCGATAAAATCAAAGATCAAAATATTGATTATCGTAGAGAGTTGGCTGAATTTGCCAGTTTATTTATTGAAATTGCTAAACGTGCCAGAACAGCAACAGAAATTTTACAAGACCATAAATTAGATAATTTACAAAATAGTCTAAATCAAATCCGTGAACAGGTAAATCAACTAAGTTTACCAGAAATTCAAAAACAAATTGCCCAATTAGTACAAAGTCAACAGCAATTATTACCACCTGGGGAAATTGTCAGAGAAACGGAATTATGCAAACAATTAAAACAATGGTTTGAAACTCTGGGGTATAAATTTGAAAAACACGAAGTTTTAGAACCAGAATATTTTGAATTGATTATTAATATTCCCAAACGGCGAGGATATGACAGAATTTTTATTCGCGGAGTAGAAGCAGAAGCAAGTATTCATGATGTAAATGCAGTTAAAGAAGCTGTAGAAACTCACAAAACTGATGAAGGTTGGATAGTAGCGCCCCGTCGAGTTAGTAAATTAGCTAAAACCGAAGTTAAAGAAGATAAACAGATTTTTTGTTATACCTTTGATGAATTAATCGAAGCTGATGCAGATTTTAGTGGTTATTTTGAGTGGTTAGAGAATGAAGTTAAAAGTAGAGGAATTGATAAATATTATGTTCCCTTAGCTTGTAGAAAAGAAGAAATTAACCCTAGAACTAAACAGCGAATAGGTGTGAGTCACTATGGTAAAGAAGATGGATGGATTGAACGTTATATTAATGAATGGTTGGCTGACCCAGTTAAAGAACATTTATCTGTTTTAGGAGAATTTGGTACAGGTAAAACTTGGTTTGTTTTCCATTATGCTTGGTTGGCTTTACAAAAATATCGCCAAGCAAAACAAGAAGGTGCAACTATTCCGCGTATTCCTTTATTAATTCCATTAAGAGATTATGCCAAAGCAGTAAGTATTGAATCTCTTTTTTCTGAGTTCTTTTTTCGTAAACATCAAATTGGTTTACCTGGATATTCTGCATTTGAACAACTCAACCGCATGGGCAAATTATTATTAATCTTTGATGGCTTTGACGAAATGGCTGCGCGGGTAGACCGTCAAGCGATGATTAATAATTTCTGGGAATTAGCACAAGTTGTAGGAACAGCAGGAACAAAGGCAATTTTAACTTGTCGGACTGAACATTTTCCAGAAGCATTAGAAGGACGCACACTTTTAAATGCCGAATTACAAGCTTCTACTAAAAATTTAACGGGAGAAACGCCCCAATTTGAAGTTTTAGAATTAGAAAAACTTAATGATCAACAAATTCAACAGGTACTTGAGTTTAAAGCTAAACCAGAAACCGTTGCTAGTGTAATTAACAATCAACAATTATTAGACTTGGCACGTCGTCCGGTGATGATTGATTTAATTATGGAAGCATTACCGGATATTGAAGCTGGTAAACCTGTGGATATTTCCCGTGTTTATCTCTATGCAGTTCGTCAGAAAATGGAACGGGATATTAAAGCTGACCGCACTTTTACCTCAATAGCAGATAAATTATATTTTCTCTGTGAATTATCCTGGGAGATGCTGTCAACGGAAAGGATGAGTTTAAATTATAAAGAATTTCCTGATCGAATTCGCCGTTGTTTTGGACAAGCAGTAGAAGAACAAAAAGATTTAGACCATTGGCATTATGACATGATGGGACAAACCATGTTAATTAGAAATGCTGATGGTGATTATTATCCTGCCCATCGGTCATTATTAGAGTTTTTTGTATCCTATAAATTGGGACGAGAATTAGGCATTTTAGCAGCAGATTTTCAGGACATTGTGGAAGTTCTTCCCTACGACCAAGGAACAATAGATTTAAGTCAAACTTTCGGGAAAACTCTGTTAGCCAAAGCTGTCTTAGATTTGATGTTTCCCATGTTGTCAACAACAGCAAGTCAAAGGTTATTAGCAGAGGTCAAAGCCACGAAAGGTAAAACTGAAACAATCGCAGGTTACTGTGGTAGTAATGCCGTGCAGTTGTTACTCAAAGGTAGTCGTTTTGCTTTAGAAAGACAAGATTTGAGTCAGACAGTAATTAAAAATGTAGATTTTGGTCACGCTAGTTTACACAGTGCAAACTTAAGCGATGCCAATTTAAAAGAGTCGGTCTTTGCTACAGAATTGACTTCAGTTTATGCTGTAGCCTTTAGCCCTGATGGTAAAGTCCTGGCCACAGGAGAAGCAGATGGTAGGGTGAGGCTGTGGAATGCCATTAGCGGTAAGGAGTTATTAACCTTAACAGGTCATAGCAATTCGGTTTGGTCAGTAGCCTGGAGTGCAGATGGTCTAACCTTGGCTAGTGGTAGTGATGATAAGACGGTGAAACTGTGGGATGTGCAGTCTGGGGACTGTGTGCGAACCCTACAGGGTCATAGCAATAGGGTTTGGTCAGTAGCCTGGAGTGCAGATGGTCAAACCTTGGCTAGTGGTAGTGATGATAAGACGGTGAAACTGTGGGATGTGCAGACTGGGAACTGTGTGCGAACCCTAGAAGGTCATAGCAATTGGGTTAGGTCAGTAGCCTGGAGTGCAGATGGTCTAACCTTGGCTAGTGGTAGTGATGATAAGACCGTGAAACTGTGGGATGTGCAGTCTGGGGAATGTATTGCCACCTTTAGCCATCAGTTATATGCAGGGTTGAAGATTAAGGGTGTGAAGGGGTTAAGCCAGGCGGAAATATTAACTTTGAAGGCGTTGGGGGCTGTGGAGTAGGATGACTGTACACAGGTTAAAACTCGTTAAAAATCCCCGACTACTTTGATTACCCTTTTCATTTATTACTAACATGATCTTACAAGTTAGAAATCTGAATATCATCCTGTAAATCCTTAAATCCTGGTTATCCTGATTCTGACAAATAAAATTCCTAACTTTTTAGTAATTGATAATGAAACAAAGACTAGATACATTATTAGTAGATTTAGGTTTATCTCCTTCCCGTCAACAAGCACAACGCCTAATTCAAGCCGGCGAAGTCATGGTAAACCAAACAGTAATTGATAAAGCTGGAACAGAAGTAGATACAACCGCAGAAATTCAAGTTAAAGAACGTCCTCCTTTTGTTTCTCGTGGCGGTGAAAAACTCGCAAAAGCATTAAAAATATTTGGTATTTCTGCAAATCAAAGAATTTGTTTAGATGGGGGAATTTCCACCGGCGGTTTTACCGATTGTTTATTACAAAATGGTGCAGAAAAAGTTTATGGAATTGATGTTGGTTATGGACAAGTTGACTGGAAAATTAGAAATGATGAAAGAGTGATTTTAAAAGAACGTACTAATTTACGAGAATTACAACCAGAGGAATTATATCCTGAAAATGCACCGTTGCCTGATTTAGCGGTGGTTGATGTTTCCTTTATTTCTTTAACTAAAGTTTTACCTGCGGTGTGGCGTTTGACTCAATTTCCTAAAGAAGCAGTTTTATTAGTCAAGCCTCAGTTTGAAGTTGGTAAAAATCGTGTTGGTAAAAAAGGTGTGGTGCGTGATGCAAAAGATCATGCTGAAGCAATTTTTCAAGTTTTACAAACAGCATTAGAATTAGGATGGAAATATCGGGGGTTGACGTTTTCTCCCATTACTGGACCTGCGGGAAATATTGAATATCTGTTATGGTTAAATATAGAAAGTGAAATAACAACATCCCCTGAGTTAGATTTCATTGAACAAATGACTAAATCAGCAGTTGCCAATTTTCGTTAAAGTTGAAAAATTGACAATAAACAATTACCAAAAATAATTAATTATCAATTGTCAATTATCAATTATCAATTGTCAATTCTCCATTATCAATTGTTCATTGATTAATTTGGTATAGTTGGTAATTAGTTTTTCCAATCACCAATTACCAATTACCCAAAAATTTTCACAGGTCGTAGATTAAGCACTCCAACGCATCTGGATACATTTCGCAGTATTCTTCTAAGGAAGTTTGACGATGTTGAGCCTGTTTCTGATGTGCTTTTTCTGCTTGTAATTCTTCTACAATATCCCAAGCTACTGCACAATTGGGTGAATTAATCCCCTGTTCTTCACAGGTAGCACGAGCTTCCACAATTGCTTCCAGAATTGCTTCTTCAATGGTTTTAGAGTTATTTTTGTGGAAATTAATAGCAGAAACTCCGTTCACAGTTGTCATAATACCTTTACTTTTTGTGAGTGAGATAAAGATATCTGGAGCTTACACTTTTAAAGTTGAGAAGAATGTTAGTTATTAACCTTATTTAGATATAGCAGGTGACAGGTGACAGGTGACAGGTGACAGTGGTAAAAGTCTTTGAGTGTTTAAGTTTTAGTTTTGATTAAAGTCCTAACCGTCTTGTCTAAGGCTATACAAAAAATATAGATTCAATAAGCAAATTCGCAAGTTGGAAAATTTCCTGCTTTGCCATCTTGTTCAATTATTTTAGGGAGCATCCCAATTTTGAAAAAATAACCACAGCAACACTAAAAAATCTCCCAAAATCTCTTACCTTTGTGTCCTTTGCGCCCTTTGCGGTTCAATCATATAAAGCCTTGGAGCGTTGATTTCGTTAAATAAACATAAATTTACACATTTGGGATGCTCCCTTATTTTAAGTGTGGAAATTAACAAATTCCACTATAATAAAGTTATTAAATATTTTAAAATTAACTCATATTTTCCCCTAATTCTTCCCGTAACCGATACAAAATTGTATTTTTATCAACTTGGGATAATATCTCTTGAATAACAGTATTAGCGCCTAATTGTCCCCAGGTACAGCCTTTTTCGAGATATACTTGTGCGGCTTTACCGACAGTATAAGCACCATACCCAGCTATACCAGCTTGAGCTAATGCGCTGCTGGCATAAGTAGTAATACTCAGGGGATTATCCCCAGCCGCTATAGCAGCCGTACTTTTACCTAAACCTAATAAAAAACTACTTCCTATTTCTCCTAACAATAAACCACCAGAACTGAATAAAATAGTTTTTAATAAGTTAGTAGCTTCATAACTAGTCATAGGTAAACTGTATAATCTAGCTAAGGAACGAATTAAAGCTAAATCAGCAATTGTTCCCCCAATAATATCTAAAAAAGCAATGGGGTTTAACCCGATAGCGGCGGCTTTATATTTAGCAAATTTCCAAATGATATCTTCAGCTTCTTGTTGACGGAAATCAATGGTTTTTTCAGCTATACTCACTTCTGCATCCCGCGCTTGAATGAGTGCATTTAAAGCTAATAGCGATCGCCCTTCTCGATTTAGTATATTGAGTATTGTTTGCTTCAGTTCATCTACCTGGGGTGGTGGTGTTTCCCACTCATAGCTGACATTCCCATCTGGGTATTCTATCCTAACTTCCATTGGTGCAGGTTCAGCTGCTACCATGACAATTTCATCAGGTAATAACGGTTTATTGTGCAGATTTCCTGCTCCCAATTGTTGTAAATTTTTATAAATAGCTTTCCTATCTATTTCTGGGTACAAATCAATTTTATTGAATACTAAAATCAGGGGTTTTTGGGCTTGGCGTAATTCCAACAACCCTTGATACTCAGTCCGGGTGATATCTCCAGACACCACAAACAAAATTAAATCAGCTTGACGCGCCACATCTCGCGCCATTTGCGCCCGTGCTTCACCCTCAATTTCATCCAAACCAGGAGTATCAATTAGTTCTACAAGTACCTTTCCCCCTGGCTTCCAGCGCACAGAACGAGGCCATTGAGTCACTCCATTAAGTGGTCCAGTTTGGAGAATTTTTTCCCCTAGTAAAGAATTTAAAACCGCAGATTTTCCCCGACTCACCAAACCAAAAGCAGCTATTCTCACTACATGAGAATCTAACTTGTTGAGTGTGGCTGTTAAAGTTTCTATTTCTGCTTTAACCAAACCTGCTAATTCTGGTTTTGATGATAACTGTCCTGACTTGCGGAGATATCCATACCAAGATATTGCTTGCCTAAGACTAGCACGGGCGCGGGTTAAATGAGTTTCTTGTAGGTTACGAACTGAGTTAGGTTGAGACAAGGTAGAAAAAACAATGGATTACATATCCATTTATATCCAAAATTTTCGTTTAGAACAGAGGACTGTGTTCAAAATCCCAGCATTTATTACCATCCCAAGTCCTACCAGAATTTTCACATCTTGCTGAATCTTCTATCCAAGGAATCGACGTAGGATGGTACGAAGTTTCCACATTGGTACTGGGATAAGAATTAAACATAGGTAACACTATACGTAATATACTGAAAGTAGAAATAGGTAAAATCAATAGAAACACGAATATTGTTAAGTTGCCAATAGTCAAAAAGCCTTTGTCAGTAGATTTTATAGCTCGTTTGCTATTGTTTAATAATCGTTTTCGAGTGTATAAAAACATGACTAATACTCTAACCCTTATAACCGTGAAGAAAAGAAGTTTTTTTGCTTGACAGTCATAATTGAGCATATTCACTGAAAAGTAAAAATGGAAAACATAAAATATTTAAATAATTGATTGTATTTAGTGATTTTATATACTAGTAAAAGCTTGAAAAATAGCAAAAAACCATTGATTTAGGTCTATATTAACCATAATTAAATTTGATTACTTACGAAGTAATACTTAAGTAATATAAATGTTCGATTTATTGCATAAATGCTAATGGATGTACGTTTAGGCAGGGTTTTGAAAATTTTGCTCTGACCTTCCCAAATTAGTACATATATACTACAATAGCTGTAGGG
>NZ_LUFH02000167.1 GCF_001586785.1 Sphaerospermopsis aphanizomenoides BCCUSP55 | reverse complement strand
CTGCCTCCCCTGCTTACTCAACGACTGGATATTTTTTTATTTAGAAGTCCCTAGGGAGCATCCCAAATTTCCTATCTTTGCAAACTGCGGGGATCAAGGGCATCGCGCAACCCATCTCCTAATAAATTAAATGATAAAACTGTGAGAATAATGAGAATTGCTGGGGACAAAATCAGCCAAGGTTGTAATACCAAAATGGAGGCATTACTAGCTAAAGAAAGCATATTTCCCCAAGAGGGATCTGGTTGTTGAATACCTAAACCAATCAAACTTAATACGGCTTCTGCACCGATAAAACTAGGAATTGTTAAAGTCGCAGAAATAATTACATAAGTAGCAGTTTGCGGCAACAGATGACGGAGAATAATATAAATTGGCTTACCACCCATCGCCAGTGATGCTTGCACAAATTCCCGTTCTTTAATTGATAGAATTTGACCGCGAATCACCCTAGCTAAACCTGCCCAACTAATCACAGAAGTAATGACAACAATTAATAAAAATCTCTGTGTACTCGTTAATTTTTCATCTAATATTCCTGATAATGCTACTAACAAATAAATGCTAGGGAAAGTCATCAGCACTTCTGCTAAACGCATAATTACACTATCAATTACTCCTCCAAAATAGCCAGAAATTCCACCTATGAACAAACCGAGGGGGTAGGTAATGATGATGCCAAAAATACCAATAAATAAACTAATCCGACCACCATATAGCAGACGACTAAATTGATCTCTTCCTTGTTCATCAGTACCCAAAAGATTAAATTTTGCTGTACCAGTTGTGCCGAACAAATGCCAATTTTGAGGTATGCCAGGAATAATGGTAACTTCATCCCATTTTGGAGGTAGAGGTAAACTTAATTGAAATAATTTGTATTCAGTCCCGGAAACAAAGAATTTTAAGGGTGAAGGTTTTTGAAAGTCTACAATTAACTTACGTTCCCCTGTTTCTAAGTTTGTATCTCCTTGAGTTGTGGGATAAATATGAGGACCAATAAATTTACCTGAAGGTGAAACCCAATAAATTCGTGTTGGTGGCAGTAGTGAACCATTCGGTTGTGAATCATAAGGATTATAGGGCGCGATAAAATCAGCCCCAATGACTGCTAAATAGAAAATTAATAGTATAGTTGCCCCAAGTCGTGCTAAAGGATTTTTCTTAAGTCTTTGCCACCAATTCATAATTTTTATTTACCAACCAATGATGATTAATATAGCTTAATAACTCACTAGTCACGCTGAAAAATTATAGCTAATGACTAATAAAAAAGGGTCAACATCTAAATAAATGTAACTTGCTAGTTAGAAAACAGGTAATAGGCAAAAGCCCGGTTAATTCCAATTACCAATTACCCGTCTCAATTATAAGCTACATAAATTTAGTTATCTAGGCATTTAACTGTTCAGCTAAATACCTTAGTTCTTCATTTTCTTTTTCATGTTCAACGACAAACACATTAGAATAAAGATTGGCTAAAACTTGTTTTCCTTGTTGTGTGAGAGATAGATAACGCAATCCTTCTTTGATATAAGGATAAACACCATTCCAGTAAAATTTGGCGTAATTTTTGCGTAGATCTCCAGGATTTTTATAGCCCAAAGCTTTATTGACTCCAGTTTCTTCAAATTCGTAAAATAAGCTTGTGATTTTTTTCAAGTAACGGGGGTCACTTAATTGTCCAATCAAATCAGCCGCACGTACTAAGCCGGCAAAGTGACTGGTATCTTGATGATCTTCGGCGCTAGGAACTGGGAAGCGAGTTAATTCAATATTGTCTTTAATTGATTCCGAATCTATTAAGGGATGTCCACCAAATCTTTCATCAATAAATAGTTTTGCTCGGTCTACATGATAGGGAGTTAAACTAGCATCAGAAGCACCTGGTGGCAGAGCAACCATGTTGCCATTTTGTCCTGTAGCATATAAGCTTTCTGATTCTTGGTCTTCCCGACAAACTCCTTTGACATAGCCAATATCGTGACACAATAAGGAGATGATTACGTGCAACCAATCTTCACTAGAAACTCCTCCTTCGCGGATGTGTTTACCACGTAATATTTCTTGTCCAACCAGGGTAACAAGTACAGAATGTTCCACATTGTGATATAAAGCATCACTGTTAGCGATGTTTTCTAATGCCATGTTACCAGCCCAAGCAATAATGTCTTGATAATCAGTTTTTAAACCGCCGTAGGTACGTTGGTATCCTGATCGTATTTGATTAACAAAAGCATCAATGATAATTTCAGTGGTATTGAACATAGTAGAGACTCAAGGTATATATTTTGTATAATCATGTTTACTGTTGGTAATTACGGCTAGTTATCAATTCCTCCCTTTGGTTTTATATAGGGTTTCTGCTGTTGGTAATCTAGGTGTTTTAGTTGCCAAAATGAGCGATCGCTCATAGCTCTAGTGAGTTTAATGTCAATATTGCCTTTTTTGGTTTTTTGTTGCAATTTATTGGTTATTTTCGCCATATTTAGGCAGTAAAGCAATACTACCATGAAATCGTACCAGGTGTTTGCGCCTCAGCAGGCTTTCATTCCCGGCGGCAAAGACATCAAATTATTAAAACTTTTTGAATTTTTAGGTTTTAATTCCGGGGTTTTCAGGCTATTTTTTGATAAATTGGTAGCTTAGTATAGTCAGAGAATTTAGTGCTTTTAACTCCCATTGCATTCAGTGTACATGATCATTCTCAATTTTTCCTAATCCATGAATTACAGGAGATTAGAGTCTATTTAGCTTACTTGTTCAACATAAGACTGACTCCAGCAAAAGCCGCTGCTTACATTTTTACTAAATTATGATATAATTAGCTTGAATTTACATTACAGTCATCCCTGTTTGCGGGTGTAATTCAGTGGTAGAATGTCTGCTTCCCATGCAGAATGTCGTGGGTTCGAGTCCCATCACCCGCTCTAAATATTTATTCACCCGCTGTTACTGTATGGTAAAAGTTTTTTACCATAATTGAGATATTAAATCAGAAAATATGAGCAGTGACACCCAACTCAGTCTCTTTGACGGCTCAAACTTTAACCAAAAAGACTTAATTCCTAAAGATGCGAAAATTCCTGTTCCATCCGGTACTTATGGGAATATGGCGGAATTATCACAGCACTGTAACAACTGTCATCGTTGTGGGTTGGGTGAAAATCGCACTCATGCTGTTGTCGGACGTGGTAATCTCCAAGCTAAAATCATGATTATCGGAGAAGCCCCAGGGCAAAGCGAAGATGAAACTGGCTTACCATTTGTAGGTAAATCTGGGCAATTATTAGAGAAAATTTTGGCATCAGTGAATTTGAGTACGGAAGATGATGTATTTATCGGTAATATAAACAAATGCCGCCCACCGGAAAACCGAGTTCCCACACCGGAAGAAATGGCGGCTTGTAAACCCTATTTATTAGAACAAATACGTTTAGTTGACCCAAAAATTATCTTATTAACTGGTGCAACTGCTGTTAAAGGCATCACAGGAAGTAAGCAAGGAATTACGAAAATTCGCGGACAATGGATAGAGTGGGAAGGACGTTTATGTATGCCAATTTTCCATCCTTCTTATTTATTGCGTAACCCATCACGGGAAAAAGGTTCACCTAAATGGTTAATGTGGCAGGATATCCAAGCTGTAAAAGCTAAGTATGATGAGATACGGGGTTGAGGATTTGTTTCACGTATAGGCGCAAAGAGAAGAAAAAATAGTTTTTGAGAAAATTATCTGCGTTTATCTGCGTCCATCTGCGTTTAATTATTACTGCTTGTACCTCACTTGAATGGGGATTGCTATAAGCATCTTGTTTGCATTAATTATAGCTGTAGCCAGAATGATTAGGACATTATTGAGCCTTGAAAACTAATAATAGCAAGGGTTTTACTCTTGCCTTTTGCCTCTTGCCTCTTGCCTTCTGCTATATCTATATTTGTTATAAAGATATTTCGATATTATTGCCAACTTCTATAGTTTTTCCAACTTCCGATGCAGCAACTCTTGTATTCACACTCAATCTATAAAAATGATTAAATATTGATGCATCTACCCAAGCTGGCATAGTTGCTTGACGTTTCTGGACAAATATTTTTTGAAAGTTGGGGTAAGCCTCACCTAAATAGGAATCCCGCGTAGGAACTACACAACGTTGACAGGAGTTAATTCCCAAAAACTGCACATTTCCGACTACAAAAGATACTGTTTCCCCACTTGCTGTAAACAGCCTATCTTCCCAAAATGCTGGTACACCATCAATCTCAATATTGGCACGCATTCGACGGCGTATTTCATTCACACTCATACCAGGAAACCAAGAAGCCACTTCTGTCAAAGTTGCTGTGCTAATCACCGTTGGGCCTGGAGAGTTTGTATCATCAGGAAAACCCATATTGGTGTTCTGCACTAATTTGACAGTAAACCCGAAGAAATCACTTAAAGTTGCTTCTAACCCTTTAAGTTCTTGATCAAGATGAAAAATTTGTGGTGATTGATGACCAGGAAGTTGCAGGTGAATAATTCTCTCGTTTAGAGAAAATTCTGAGCGCAATAACTGAATTTTGGTATGGCGTTTAGCATTGACAAATTTACCTTGTGCATCCAAAATTGCAAATTCACGGTCATAGCAAAGTGCGCCACTAGGTAGAACAGTTGCCTTTTCTACTTCTACTCCATCTAATGACTTAATCGGATATAGTAATATTTTTGATAGACAGGGCATTTAAATAATTCGTAATTCTTAATTCGTCAAGAAAAGAAGGCAACAGAGAACAAGCAAGAATTCTTAATTGGGAATTTTTATTTTTAATGCTTTACCGCTATATTGGGGAATTTTTACATCTATAGCGGTAGACATTTTGAATTAAGGATTTGTAGATGGATACAAGGGAGATTTATCAATCGTCCCAACATTATTGAGAGGCCAAAAACGAACTATGGCACGACCAATAATATTTTGCCGTGGCACTAAACCCCAGCAACGACCATCATAACTACTGCCACGATTATCACCTAAAACTAGATATGAGTCAGGTGGTATAGTTTCCGGTTTCACTAAGAAAGCAGGTTGTTGACCTGACGTGCAAACATCAACAACTGTACGCACAGATGGAGATAAATATTTATCTTCTTCAAGAAGTTTGTTATTAATATAGACTTGGCCTGCCCTAAGTTCTACAGTTTCTCCGGGTAAGCCGATGACTCGTTTAATGAAGGCATCGTGGTATTGTTCTTTTTTTAGTTCTTCAGTCGGTGAAAATACTACTATATCTCCCCGTTCTGGCTTAGTAAATTTATACTTTACCTTATCTACAATAATCTTATCGGCTTCCCACTGGTTTGGTGTACCATGCAGTGTTGGTTCCATTGATCCAGAAGGAATCCAACGTGCTTCAGCGACAAAGGTACGAATTCCCAAAGCCAAAAAGACGTTCAAGATAATTGTTTTGCCTAGCTCTAAGATCCAGGAATTATCAGGTTGGGGGCTAGAATTTTTATCAGACACTTGATTTTGCATGAAATTACTTAAATTTTAGGGTAAGAAGCAAGCACTGAACTTATTGGGGGAGACTTTATTTATTATCTTAACTAGAGAAGCGTGTTTTCCTGATTAAGATGGGTTTAGAGTACCTCTTTAATCAGCATAAATTATTTTTTTTAACACACACCATAAAATAAAACTGATTACTGTTCACTGATAACTGATAACTCTATGTCATCTCCCACAAGTTTACTAATTCGTCAAGCACGCCTCATGTTACCGAATGGTGAGTTAATAATTGGCGATGTACTGACTGATGGAAGGCAAATAGTTGAAGTAGCATCAAAAATTACTAATGCTTCACCAACTCAAGAAATTGACGCACAGGGGTTAACTTTGTTGCCTGGTGCGATTGATCCACAAGTGCATTTTCGAGAACCAGGACTGGAACATAAGGAAGACTTGTTTACTGCTAGTTGTGCTTGCGCTAAAGGGGGAGTCACTTCTTTTTTAGAAATGCCCAATACAAGACCTTTGACAATTAGCCAATCAGCTTTGGATGACAAGCTAGAACGGGCTGCCAATAAGTGCTTAGTTAATTATGGCTTTTTTATTGGGGCGACAACAGAAAACTTATCAGAATTGCTTGCAGCGCAACCCACACCAGGAATTAAAATTTTTATGGGTTCGATGCACGGTCAGTTATTGGTTGACCAAGAAGAGGCGCTAGAGGCAATTTTTGCCCAGGGAACTCGCTTAATTGCTGTTCATGCGGAAGATCAAGAGAGGATTAAGCAACGCCGTCAAGAATTTGCTGATATTCATGATCCTGCGATTCATTCGCAAATTCAAGATAATCAAGCTGCACTATTGGCGACTCAATTGGCATTAAAACTTTCTAAAAAATATCAACGTAGGTTACATATTCTGCATTTATCAACGGCTGAAGAAGCTGAGTTACTGCGTCAGGATAAACCCAGTTGGGTGACGGCGGAGGTAACACCACAACATTTGTTGTTAAATACAGATGCGTATCAAAAAATTGGGACTCTGGCACAGATGAATCCACCGTTGCGATCGCCCCACGATAATGAAGTTCTCTGGCAAGCGTTACGAGATGGTGTAATTGATTTTATCGCCACTGACCATGCACCCCACACTCTAGAAGAAAAAGCCCAAATTTATCCCAACACTCCTTCAGGAATGCCCGGTGTAGAAACTTCCCTACCTTTAATGTTAACTGCGGCAATGGCAGGAAAATGCACTGTAGCCCAAGTCGCTAATTGGATGTCCAAGGCAGTGGCTGTGGCTTATGGTATTCCTAACAAGGGAGAAATTACCCCTGGTTACGATGCGGACTTAGTATTGGTAGATTTAAATACCTATCGCCCCGTCAAGCGGGAAGAACAGTTAACAAAATGTGGTTGGAGTTCCTTTGAAGGTTGGAATTTAACAGGTTGGCCTGTGACAACTATTGTCGGTGGTGAAATAGTTTATGACAAAGGCCAAGTCAACACCCACATCAGGGGACAGGCATTAACATTCTTGAATTAAGGAGTTCAGGAGTATGGCTTACGCCACGCTGCGCACTTCAGAAGTTCAGAAGTATGGCTTACGCCACGCTTCGCACTTCAGGAGTTCAGGAGAAGAAGTAAGAAGAAAAAAGTAAGAAGTAATTTTTCCACCACACCCCACACCCTCACAC
>NZ_LUFH02000166.1 GCF_001586785.1 Sphaerospermopsis aphanizomenoides BCCUSP55 | reverse complement strand
ACTCCCCAACTCCCCAACTCCCCATCTTTTATATTCTGCCCATCCTGGTCTAATTTCTACAGCGGGTTGAGGAGTAATCAGAGGGGATTGTAATTCTAAGCTACGGGATATTACAACTTTTTGGGCATCTTCTGGCAATTGTCCCATCACTACAGGACATCCAGCTTTAATAATACCTGCTTTTTCTCTGGCAATATCGGCTACTGTTGGCCCTAGTTGCTGCCAATGTTCCCTACTAATGGAAGTAATTACTGTTACTAAAGGCTTATTACAAACATTTGTTGCATCTAAGCGCCCTCCTAGTCCCACCTCAACCACGGCTACATCAACTTTCTGTTGTGCAAAATATAACCAAGCTGCTGCGGTAATTACTTCAAATTGGGTCGGTGATTCTTCTTCTGGGTCAATTGCAGCTTGAACTTGTTGTATTAATTCTGACAATTTCTGTGAATTAATTGGCTGTTCATTGACACAGATGCGCTCATTCCAATCTATTAAATGGGGTGAAGTATATTTTCCTGTGCGATAACCAGCTTCAGTGAGTCCAGAGGAAAGATAAGCGCATACAGAACCTTTGCCATTAGTTCCAGCAACATGAATGACAGGAACTTTTTCATGGGGGTTGTCAAGATTTCCTAATAATTTGACTATGCGGGATAGTCCTAAATTAACACCAAAGTGTTGAAAGGGTTGGAGTAAGGAGTCGATGTTCACAGGAATTGAGGACTGGGTATTGGGGACTGGGGACTGGGTAACGGGGACTGAGGACTGGATAAAATATCCTCCCGACTCCCCACACCCTACACCCCACACCCTACACCCTGATTACGCTTCTTTGTTCAAAAAGTTTTGTACTTGTCTAATAGCAGCAGCGCCGATATTAAAAGCAGCCCAACCAGCAGCAATAGCTAGTGGTGCTAAAACGAGGATTACACGGGTATCAATGTCCATATCTAGAAGCCCTCTGTTAAGTAGAAATTAAAGTTTTGTCAACAGTTATCAATTTTTATTTTTATCTGAACTGGGGAATTTTTCCAAGGGAAAGTGTAAAGAATGATGAAGTTCAGGAGTATGGCTTCGCCACGCTTCGCTATCAGGAGTTCAGGAGTATGGCTTCGCCACGCTTCGCTATCAGGAGTATGGCTTACGCCACGCTTCGCTATCAGGAGTTACAGGAGAAAGAAGAAGTATGGGAGAAAGAATGAATTTTCCCCCTGCCTCCCCTGCCTCCCCTGCCTCCCCTGCCTCCCTACACCCTACACCCTACACCCCTACTTAAACCCGATATCTGTACCCTTCCCGGCGTGGACTAGGGCTAATTTTTTGTATTTTTCGGCGTGTTCGATGAGTTCTGCGGCTTCGGTTTCTGTCAATTGACGGACGACTTTGGCGGGGATGCCTACAACTAGGGAACATGGGGGTATGTCTTTGGTTACTACTGCACCTGCGCCAATGATGCTACTATGACCAATTCTGACTTTATTTAAAATAATTGCGCCGATGCCGATTAAACTTCCTCGTTCAATGTGGGCAGAATGTACCACAGCACGATGTCCTATCGTGACATGATCTTCTAAGATGGTGGGCAGACCAGGATCACCATGTAAAATGGCTCCATCCTGTATGTTTGTGCATTCGCCAATTTCAATGCGTTCTACATCCCCCCTCACTACTGCGCCATACCATAAGCTCGCACCTGCGGCGATGTTGACTGAACCAACAACAACGGCGTTGGGTGCGATAAAGGCGGCTTGAGAAAAATCGGGAGATGTCCAATAGGAAACAGTAGACACGATAGAATATTGATATGGTACCCAGGAACACTGGAAAAACTCCAACCTCGATGGCTGGTTGCACAACCAGGATATCACAGCCCTTTGGCCTGTACGCTAAGGACAGCACTACTGAGATTTGCTTTTGCGGCAACTCATTATTGTGTGTAGTGGTGAGCAACTCACTCAAGGTGGTAGAGCCGAAGTGTAAAATCCAACCTATTGGTGCTGGTAAAGACAAAACTATGCTTGTACGCACTTCATGATGAATCCAGGCTTGCAGTACCCAATATTTGGCCCTGAAATACAGTGTCCTCACTGTCGCCAAACCATTCCCGCGCTGACGTTAACTGATACCTATCTGTGTACTCGTCATGGCGCGTTTGAAGCAAACCCGAAAACGGAAGAGTTGGTACATCTCCAGTCGGGTCGTCATTGGCGCAGGTGGAATAATGAATGGTATCGACAACATACTCATCCCGATGGGATTCGGTTTGAAATTCACGAGGCGTTAGATAAGCTTTATACTCAAGGATATAGAGCGACAAAGGTAATTATTGCCCGACGCTATCAAGAGTTGATGAGTGGCTATTTGGAACGCAGTAGTCCTTGGCGTTCTGGACAGCCGGAGACTGGTTCTGCTCGTTTGTATGGTTTACCAGTTGAGTTTAGTCCCGATCCTGCTGAAGATCCTTGCTGGGACGTGATTAATTTTGATTTGGACAAGGAACCTGGTGTGCCGGTGCGTTACCCTTATTTCCGGCTGTTTGAGTAAATTATGGCAATTTTAGGTTTTAGGTTGTAGATTGATCCTCAATCCAAAATCTAAAATCTAAAATCTAAAATTCTATGCACCATGCTTCTATTCGGACTGCTAATATTCACCGTGCGATCGCTTTCTATGAGCAGTTAGGATTTACGGTTGGCGATCGCTTCACTACAGGTTATACTCTTGCTTGCTGGATGGAAGGTTTGGATAGCCGCATTGAATTAATCCACATTCCCCAGCCAAAACCAGCCCCTGATGCCTTTGCAGATGAGCATTATGTGGGCTATTATCATCTTTCCTTCGATTTAACTGATGTTGCGCCAGATTTGCACAGCTGGTTAGAAAATTTAAAGGCGAAAATAGCTGCGATAAGTGAGTTGCAACCTTTAAAAATCCTTTTAGAACCAACTCAGCAACAAATAGGCGATCGCATCCTAGAGGTAACTTTCATCGCTGATGCTGATGGCTTGCCTTTAGAGTTTATTCGGTTTTTATAGCAGAAGGCAAAAGGCAAGAGGCAAAAGGCAAGAGTGAAACCCTGGCTATTATTAAGTTTCAAGGTTTAACAATGTCCTAATCATCCTGGCTACAGCTATAGCTTAGGGTGTGGGGTGTAGGGTGTGGGGAAAAAATATTTTCTCTTTATCCTGACTCCTGACTCCTGACTCCTGACTCCTGACTCCTGACTCCTGACTCCTGACTCCTGAACTCCTTCTTAAAATTTTCCAGAAAATTTAAACTCTAACTGTATAGGTAAAAAGATGTAGTCTTATTTACTTATATTTTGAAAATATATGTCTGTTATTGCTGTCTTCCATAGATATCGTGTTCCTCTACTACTATTCATTTTTTCTCTAATTGCAGCGGTTTCGTTGAGGCATACCTCTGCCAATAGCCAAAATTTAAAGATAATAAGCGGGGAACATTCTCAGCAAATTTTCGTAAGCACAAAAACAAATAATCTTACATTGACAACAGATATCCAGAAGACAGTAATGGATAATGGTTTAACTGTCTTGACAAAAGAAGTACATAATGCACCAGTTGTCACGGTACAGGTATGGTACAAAATTGGCTCAGGTTATGAAGCATCTGGTGTAAATGGTGTTGCTCATCAGTTGGAGCATCTGATGTTTAAAGGTACAAAAACTCGTCCTGTTCAATTTGGACAGTTATTTAGTGCTTTGGGTAGTGACTCTAATGCTTTTACTAGTTATGAGCAAACCGCATATTACAATACGGCTGAAAGTAACAAACTCAATGCACTGCTGGAACTGGAAGCAGACAGGATGCAAAATTCTCTCATTGATCATCAGCAACTAGCAAGTGAAAAGCAGGTGGTGATTTCTGAGTTAGAAGGTTATGAAAATAGTGCCAAATATCGCCTTAAACGTGCTGTATTGAAGTCTGTATTTCCTGATCATGCTTATGGTTTACCAACGGGTGGAACTCAAGCAGATGTGGAAAAATTGACTGTGGAGCAGGTGCGGGAGTATTATCAAAGATATTACACTCCTGATCATGCTGTTTTGGTAATTGTCGGAGATTTCCAAACTGCAAAAACTCTGGAAACTGTGAAAGAGGTGTTTGGGAAAATTCCTAAAGGTCAAACATCTGCACCAAAACCTATTACCCCTATTCCTCAAATTCCCACTTCTGCAATAGTGTTACAAGAACCAGGTGCGGGAAAGCTGATGCAGGTGATTTATCCACTTCCTGATGTCAATCATCCAGATGTACCAGCTTTGGGCGTGATGGATTATATTTTGACGGGGGGAAAAAATTCTTATCTGGATCGGGTTTTGGTGAATTCGGGTTTAGATGGTGATGTTTCTGCTCACGTCGCTAGTTTGGGAGCAATTGGCTGGTACGATTTATCTGTGAGTGCTGCACCAAGTCAAGATTTACAGAAAATTGATACCGTTATCAAAAATGCAATTACAAAACTTGCTAAAACAGGGGTGACATCAGAACAAGTTGAAAAAGCTAAAACTCAATTAATAAGTTCTGTCATCTTGAATAGACGTGATATCACTAGTCAAGGAATGCAGTTTGCTAACGATCAGCTAATTGCTGGTGATTATCGTTATACAGAACGTTATTTGGATAATGTCCGCAAGGTTAAAGCTGAAGATATTAATACTGTAATTAATAAGTATCTCCAACCAGAAGCGCGAGTAGTTGGTTTTTTTGAACCTAGCCAACAAAATGCCAAAAACGATAATCAATCATCTGCAACTACGACTGAAGAAAATTTTACTTCTGGTCTATCTTTAGCACCGTCTGAGGTAATAAAGTATTTACCAGATACGGATAATGTTAGCCAAAAAACAGACCGAATCTTACCACAAAAACTAACATTTGTCAATGGTTTGCGGGTGTTATTACTGCCAGACAAGAGTAGTCCGACAATAACTTTAAGTGCTTCTATTAAAGCTGGGAAAGAATTTGACGACAATGAGAAAGCGGGATTAGCGTCTTTGGTGGCAGATAATTTGATGAGTGGAACTAAAACCAAGGATGCATTAACTATTGCCGATATTTTAGAAGTACGAGGAGCAAGTTTAAGTTTTACAGCTTTGCGGGAAGGTGTACGCATTCAAGGTAAGAGTTTAAAGGAAGACTTACCTGTTTTGCTGGAAACCATGACTGATGTTGTGAAAAATAGTACCTTTCCTGTAAAAGAGTTAGAAAGAAGTCGTCAACAAGCGTTAAATGATTTAAATTTAAATTTAGATGATCCTGATGAGGTGGCTAATCGGAAATTAATCCAATCTATTTATCCGCAAAATCATCCATTACATAAGTTTCCTACGAAAGAAAGTATACAGAAAATTAAACGTTTTGATGCGATCGCATTTAGACAAAAACATTATCGCCCAGATACGATGGTATTGGTACTGGTGGGTGATTTTGATGCTCAGGAAGTGCGATCGCAATTAGAAAATCAACTTGGTAATTGGCAAGTCAAAGGAAAGCCAGCAATAGTAAAATATCCCCAAGTAGAGATGGTAGATCAGGGAGTGCGTGTTAATTCCGTTCTACCTGGTAAAGCTCAAGCTGTCACCTATATGGGTTATGTAGGCATTAAACGCCAAGACCCCAGATTTTATCAAGCTTTGGTGTTAAATCAAATTTTGGGAGGAGATACTTTATCTAGTAGACTGGGGTCAGAAGTACGCGATCGCTTGGGTTTAACCTACGGAATTTACAGCAGTTTCCAAGCGGGAAAAAATACAGGTACATTTTTGATTGAAATGCAAACCAGTCCAGAAGATACTAATAAAGCGATCGCCACTACTCGCAAAATCTTAAAACAACTACGTCTGCAAGGTGTGACGGAATTGGAAGTTGAAACCGCTAAACGCACTCTAATTAGTAACTACAATATTTCTCTGTCCAAGCCAGAGGAATTAACAGCGAGAATTTTGATGAATGAGGTTTACGGACTAGATAAAATAGAATTGCGCTCTTTTGTCGAAAAAATTCAGAAAGTTACAAAAAATGAAGTTAATCAAGCTGCACTTGAGTTACTCGCTCCTGATAAACTGGTTGTGGTGACAGCAGGCCCAGCAATGATCGCAGAGGTACAAAAGTGATTGGCGATTGACGAAAATCAGCCATACTCTTAACTAGCAACTTAACTTCTGCATCAGATTTTTAGCTTGTTGTGTGATCGCACTCCAGTTTTCTTCTAATACCCATTTTTTTGGGAATAATTCCCCACTTAAACCCACCGCCACAGCGCCAACTTGTAAAAAATCTGGAGCATTTTCTAAGGTTACACCCCCAGTAGGAATTAAGGGAATATGACCCAGGGGCGCTTGTAAACTTTGAATATAACTACTTCCGCCTACTGCTTGGACAGGAAAGACTTTGACACAACTTGCACCCTGAGTCCAAGCGGTAATAATTTCAGTCGGTGTGAGTGCGCCAGGTATAATAGGAACATCTTTAGCGACTGCGGCTTTAATCATTTCTGAGTCTGTATGGGGAGAGAAGAGAAATTGCGCCCCAGCAGCGATCGCATCTTGTAACTGCTGAACATTAAACAGAGTTCCTGTACCAATTAAACATTCAGGTAACTGAGTACGGAGTTGAGAAATTAAATCAGCAGCGCGATCGCTATTCCAGGTAATTTCTATCAGCTGCATTCCGCCATCAGCCACGGCTACAGCCATTTTTTCCCCCCATACCATTTTAGGAGCGCGAATAACTGCGATCACTCGACTTTGCTGTAACCGTGATAACCAAACTTGATCGGACATTTTGATTTTTGTAAACTACAAACACAAAAAAATTACCTCAATTATTTTTTGAATTGAGGTAAATTTCAAGTTTATAACTAATAGCTATTTTGTTAGGACTTACGAAAAACAACGAAAGATAAAGATTTTGGAATGGTAGGGTGATAGTGATAGGACTTACGCAAAAAAACGAAAAATCAAGGGTTTTGACCAAGGGGTAAAGTGATGGAAAAATCAAGGTCGAGGAGAGGAAAACCCCTACACCCAGTCGTCAAAGATAACTTCTGTGCGTAAGTCCTGAGTGAGATAGATAAAAGGAAAACCGTTATATAAAACCTACTCAAATCTACCTATCTGCCGATAGGCTGACTCTTGAGCGTCGTT
>NZ_LUFH02000165.1 GCF_001586785.1 Sphaerospermopsis aphanizomenoides BCCUSP55 | reverse complement strand
GTTGACAATAACTCAAATGACGGTACACAGAATTATATTGACCAGCATTACACCCATATTAAAGTTCTACAGACAGGTGATAATTTAGGTGGTTCTGGTGGCTTTTCTCATGGCATGGAATTTGTTAAAGAATTAGAATATAACTATATCTGGTTACTCGATAATGACGTTCGTTTAGATTCTCAAGCTTTGCTGACTTTAGTGGAAATTCTGCAAAATTACCCTGAAGTTGGTTTGGTGGGTTCACAAATTAGAAAATTAGAAAATCCACAAATTATTCACGAAATAGGAATTTCCTTATATCCTCAAAAAGCTCATTTAAAAAATAAATTTGCTAATCTTGAAGTGATTTCAAATGAGGAAATTTTATCAGGACATCCATACATTAATGTGGATTTTTGTTCTGCTGCATCATTATTAGTACGTCGTGAAGTTGTCCATAAAATAGGAGTTTTTGAGAACTATTTTCTGCATTTTGATGATGTGGAATGGTGTTTAAGAGCAAAAAAAGCTGGTTGGGTAGTTGCAGCTAATCCAGCATCTATTGTTTGGCATTCTTCACCGGATTTCAAGCAGCGTCCTTGGATTAGTTATTACGATGAACGCAACTTGTGTTATTGCTGGCAAAAACATCACCCAGAGCTTTTATTAAAGCGGATCAGAGTTCTGTTACCAAAATTAATTTATTACTCATTGACAGGGCGCTTTTTTTGGGTTCAAACTCATTTAATGGGATTAGAGGATTTTCTCAGAGGTGTTAAAGGAAAAATGCCAGAACCTCTACCATACTCAGAATATACACCTGAGCAAATTATTGAGCAATCTTCAAAAGTTGTAGTACAATCTAATATTTATCAAGATAAATCTCAAAGTGCAGCTTGGAAAGAACTGGAGGTTAGTGGAAAGATTACTGTTTGTATTCAACCTAAAAATTTAGTACATCGTATTTATATATGGTTGATATCTTGTTTTTATAAGTCGGTTGATTTGGCAATTGTTAACTGTTATCAACCAGAAATTTATCAATTTAATCTAGCAAAAAAAGTTTACTTGTTTACTGGTTCTGGCTATGTATTAGTAAATGTTGATTTGATTAGGTTACTGCAAAAAACTCTAATAACCTTCTACAAAATATTGAGGATTTATTGGAAAATAATGATGAAAGTAGGTAAAACAGCAAATAATCAAAACTTTAAAAATCAGCAAAATTGAAAAATATAAATCTTATGTCAACCAATAATTTATTGTTTTCGATAGTTATATGTACTACGGATCGTGCTGTTTCTCTCCTAAAAACGATTGATTCTTTACAGCAAATAAATTACAAAAATATTGAAGTTATTGTTGTAGATTCTTCATCTAACAGTGATACAGTAGAGATGTTAAGAGCGATAGAAAAAAAAATAAATTTTAAACTCCTATTTTTTGTATCAGGAGTAAATAATATAAGTAAATCTCGCAATATTGGTATCAAAAACGCATCGGGAAATATAGTTGCTTTCATTGATGATGATGCTATTCCACCACCTGACTGGATAGAAAAACTACTATCCATATATTCTTTACAGAGTGATAAATGTGCCGGGGTTGGTGGTACAGTCAGGGATATGACAAAACCTAGTTATCCCTTACAATACCATCGTGGTATCACTAATGTTATTAGTAACACAATTCCTATTCGTTCAACTGATGCTGTTAATTACAACCAACCCCAGGGTTTTTGGTATAACAGTTTGATGGGTGCAAATTCTTCTTATCGCAAAGATGTATTAGAAAAAATAAACGGTTATGATGAATTTTTTGAATATTTTTTAGATGAAACTGATGTTTGCTTACGCATCATTCAATCAGGTTATGAAATCCACTACAGTGATGTAGTTGTAGATCATTATCCCCAGCCTAGCCATAATCGTCAAGATCAAAAACATCTTACCTGCTGGTATTCTCTGGCAAAAAATACCACTTATTTCACCTTAAAACACGCATTTAAAAAAATGCCTTTCCCTATCCTCATTATCCGTTTGACACTACTTCTGATTTATCGTTGCTTGCTCAGAATTCTCCGCTTAAAATTTACACATCATCTATCAAATGAGATTCTATGGAAATATATTCAAGAATCTATAGCAGGTGTGCGTATAGGTTGGACTGCTGGTATTGGTTTGCATAAAGTCGGAACTCGAGATAATTTAGGCAATAGGCAATAGGCAATAGGCAAAGAATGTAACAAAGTAGTTTTGGGTGTATTGAGTTTTTGCAAAAATCAAGTAGCATACTCATAGTTACAAAATTTTTATAACTAGACGTATCATATTAATGAACATAATAAATAATTCATTATCTCCTCAATTAATCATCAATCTTTCAATTCTCTTTTCTCAACCAACTGGCATCAGTAACTATGCTTTAAATTTATTTCCCTATTTAAAATCTCTTCAACCTACGCTATTAACAGCCCAAAAATATCCTGAATTCAACTGCTACCCAGTCCCCAATAATCTTACTCCTGCTGACGGTATCAAAGGACATTTACGCCGTCTAATGTGGACACAATTTCAATTACCAAAAATCTATAAAAATCTTAAATCTCAACTTTTATTTTCTCCCATCTCGGAAGCACCCCTTTATAGCAACTGTCGCTTTATCGTCATGTCTCACGACATGATACCTTTGCGCTTTCCCAAACCTTTTTCACCGCTAACACCATACCACCGCTACTATACACCCCAAGTCTTCAACCAAGCACTGCATATTATTTGTAACTCCGAAGCAACAGCTAGAGACATTACCGATTTTTACCAAATCCCTACTAACAAAATAACACCTATACCTCTAGCACACGATCGCACTCACTTCCGTTTTCTCAACCTCCCCACTCGCAATTATTTCCTATATATTGGTCGTCAAGACCCTTACAAAAACTTACACCGACTAATTACTGCTTTTTCCGCACTACCTAATAGGGGAGACTATGAACTATGGTTAGCAGGTCCCACCGATAAACGTTACACTCCATTATTAAAAACGCAAGTTGAAGAATTAGGAATAAATCATTTAGTCAAATTTCTCAACTACGTACCTTACAGTGAAGTACCAATAATCATAAATCAAGCACTTGCACTTGTTTTTCCTAGTTTGTGGGAAGGTTTTGGTTTCCCCGTCCTGGAAGCAATGGCCTGTGGTACTCCCGTTATCACTTCTAATGTTTCCTCTCTTCCCGAAGTTGCTGGTGATGCTGCTATACTTATTAATCCCGTTAATAATAGAGAAATAACATCAGCAATGCAAGCAACTATCAATGATTCACAAATGAGAAAACACCTTTCCCAAAAAGGTATCAATAGAGCAAGTCAATTTAGTTGGGAAACAACAGGAAAAGATACTCTGGAAGTTTTAAGAAGATATCTTTAACTAGTACCGAGTACCGATTGAAGAGTTTTCTGCCACTTAATATATTACCTCTGATTTATATTATTTCCCTGTTGCATCTGCCCAGGATAATATAAATTAGATGGTGGTAATTGACTAGGTTGTTGTACAGCATTATTCCCATAGTTTCTATATACCTCTGGAGTAGTCGAGTTAATAGCACCTGAAATGGGAGGTTGAACAAGAGCAGAATTACTATTTACAGGATTTACAGGATTGACCCCAGTTGCTGGTATGTTTACATTCTGCACTGTCTGAACATTATTATAATTAGTGTAAGAGTTTTGCTGCTGATTGGTAATCATCGGCTGAACGTAACCCATTCTAGAAGTAGAAGTTAAACCCTGATTAGGTAAACTGTTAATAGGTGAGATTTGTCTTACTCCTCTATCACCAATCAAAGGACTAATTTTATTTATATTACTTGATTGTTGAATAGCTGTTTCCAAAGGACTAACTATAGTAGTATTTTGATGATTGGGATTTTGATTAGTTACACTACTATTCAAACTATAAGCATTTGTTGGTTCTGTTTTTGATGGCGATGTAGTCAAATTATTAACATCTACAAACTGATTAACTGTATAACTTCTATCAGACTTTAACAAAGTTTGCGCTTGCACCACAAATGGATTTTTTGCACTTGGTGGGTAAACATTATTAACAGTTGTCAAACTAAATTTAGATTTGGCTTCATTGGTAGGAACAGATGGTTGATTAATTATATCTTCAACAATAGTGGTATTTTCGTTTTCCTCGGTGTTATTTTCAACATCACTTATGGGTAATAATAAAGTTGCTTGGGCAACATCACTCAACAAAGTAGGCATATTATCAATGTCTGCTGCGATCGCTTTATCTTCATCAGAAAGAGCAGTTTTCTCTGTATTTACCTTCTCAACAGCTTCTGTCTTAACTTTTTGATTTGGCTGTTTAGTAAAAATATCTGGATTTAACCAGTATGCACGAACCACAAGTCCTACTGCAACTAAAAAAAATCCTGTTCCCCAAAAACCCGGGCGCAAAAAATTCGATAACCTAGCTTTCAGGTAGCGTAAGTAAGCAGGAGGATAGTTACTGTCTGGCATAATTTTGGGTAATTGAATGGTAGATAAATTAGTAAAGCCTGATGACGATTGAGTTGGCAACATCCATAACTATACTGACTTAATCCTATCCTTTAAACAATCATCAGTCATTAGTAATACTGTTTAATTAGTCAAAAATTTATTTTTATTCAGCTTTCACTATGAAAAATCAATAAAAAAGTCGTAATTCTAAGTATTTTTACTAAAAAATGTCAAGTTAAGATGAAGTACTGAGTGCTGAGTAGAAATTTTACTCTGCTTTCATAGCAATTTCCACAATAAGTCCACTATTTTTTAAACGATGATTCTTGACGAGATCAGTGATCACGCTGCCCATCACGAAAAACAGCCTCTGCACGAACATTTTAAGTGAAGGCTTCCTTTGTGGTTACTTTTCTCGTGATTTGTTAGATTGAACAGTTTTAATCATAGTTAACTACAATATAACGCGAACAGACACAGATAAACACAGATAAAGAACAATAAATGAATTTGGTGATGCTGTACAGTTCAGCATAAAATTAGTATCAGGGAAAACAAGATGAGAATTAGCGCCAAACCCTTTTGAGAACAGGTTTTGGGAATTTTTAACTTTTAATTTTTAATTTTCAATTGGTATTAGTATGAGAATTAGGTTAAATTTAATTAAGATTCTAGAAAAACTTCACGAATCTGCCATAAGCAAACTATGCTTTCATGGCTCAAATTAGAAAATGGATTTATAAACATCCGTTACAAAAGCAGTCATATTGGTATATAGAGGCAAATTAAACGATGAAATTCTCTTGGAGAGTCGTAGCACTCTGGTCAGTGCTGGCTTTAGTAATTGGCTTTTTCTTCTGGCAAGGCGCTTTTGCAGGCGCTCCTGCGGACGCAAGTAAAAATGCAGCTAATACCCGCATGACCTATGGTCGCTTTCTGGAATACTTGGATGCTGATCGCGTTACCAATGTAGACTTGTACGATGGCGGTAGAACAGCGATTATCGAAGCTAATGACCAAGATATTGAAAACCGCATCCAACGCTGGAGAGTAGATTTACCTGTTAATGCTCCTGAGTTAATTAATAAGCTTAAAGAACATAACGTCAGCTTCGATGCTCACCCCATGCGGAATGATGGCGCTATTTGGGGATTATTGGGTAATCTTGTGTTCCCAGTTTTATTGATTGCTGGTTTATTCTTCTTGTTCCGTCGTTCTAATAATCTCCCCGGTGGACCTGGCCAAGCAATGAATTTTGGTAAGTCCCGCGCTCGTTTCCAAATGGAAGCGAAAACCGGAGTAAAATTTGATGATGTGGCGGGAATTGAAGAAGCGAAGGAAGAATTACAGGAAGTTGTTACTTTCTTGAAACAGCCAGAGAAATTCACCGCTGTGGGTGCAAAAATTCCTAAAGGTGTGCTGTTGGTTGGACCTCCAGGAACAGGTAAAACTTTACTCGCAAAAGCGATCGCCGGAGAAGCTGGTGTTCCTTTCTTCTCGATCTCTGGTTCAGAATTTGTGGAAATGTTTGTGGGTGTGGGTGCTTCCCGTGTCCGCGACTTGTTCAAAAAAGCTAAAGATAACGCACCTTGTATCATCTTTATTGATGAAATTGATGCTGTAGGTAGACAGCGGGGTGCAGGTATTGGTGGTGGTAATGATGAACGCGAGCAAACCCTCAACCAGCTATTAACAGAAATGGATGGTTTTGAAGGGAATACAGGCATCATTATCATTGCTGCAACCAACCGCCCTGATGTATTAGACTCTGCATTGTTGCGTCCAGGCCGTTTTGATAGACAGGTGACAGTTGATGCTCCTGATATTAAAGGCCGTTTGGAAGTATTAAAGGTCCACTCTAGAAATAAGAAATTAGATCCTACTGTTTCTTTAGAGGCGATCGCACGTCGTACTCCTGGTTTCAGTGGTGCAGACTTAGCTAACCTCTTGAATGAAGCAGCTATTCTCACTGCTAGAAGACGCAAAGAAGCCATTACCCTGGGAGAAATTGATGATGCAGTAGACCGGGTAGTAGCTGGGATGGAAGGTACACCCTTAGTAGACAGCAAGAGTAAGCGGTTAATTGCTTACCATGAAGTTGGTCACGCTTTGGTGGGTACAGTTTTAAAAGACCATGACCCAGTACAAAAAGTTACCCTGATTCCCAGAGGTCAAGCACAAGGTTTAACTTGGTTTATGCCTAACGAAGAACAAGGTTTAATTACCCGTTCTCAAATTAAAGCCAGAATTGCCGGTGCTTTGGGTGGTCGTGCAGCAGAAGAAATCATTTTTGGTGCTGCGGAAGTGACTACAGGTGCAGGTGGTGACTTGCAGCAAGTCAGTGGTATGGCCAGACAAATGGTGACTCGTTTCGGGATGTCTGATTTGGGTCCGTTGTCCTTAGAAAGCCAACAAGGTGAAGTCTTCCTGGGTCGGGACTGGACAACCAGGTCTGAATATTCGGAAGCGATCGCCTCTAGAATAGATTCTCAAGTGCGTGCGATCGTGGAAGAATGCTATGAAACCGCTAAGAAGATTATGCGCGACAATCGTAGCCTCACAGATCGTTTAGTTGATTTATTGATTGAAAAAGAAACCATCGACGGTGAAGAGTTTAGACAAATTGTCGCTGAGTACACTGAAGTACCTGATAAGCAACAGTTTGTACCGCAACTGTAAGGCTTGCAGCTAAATGTAAAATTGATGGGGATGGATCAAGCCATCCCTATTTTTTACTTTTTGACAATTTTTTCGGTAAGTACCCATGCAAAATTAATTATACATTTTCATAATAAATTGATAAAATAAATTATTAATAA
>NZ_LUFH02000164.1 GCF_001586785.1 Sphaerospermopsis aphanizomenoides BCCUSP55 | reverse complement strand
AAATTAATTCTTTATTCTGAAATTCTTGTTTATCCTGAACTCCTGATAGCGAAGCGTGGCGTAAGCCATACTCCTGATAGCGAAGCGTGGCGTAAGCCATACTCCTTGAACTCCTATTGCTTATTTTCTAATTGCTGTTCTGTGCAAATCCGTCAGAGTTTCCTATCCTGGAGATATATGGCTTTTTAAAGTGGCATGACCAGTCAAAAAACTCAATTAACTCTCAAAATTGCTGTAGTTGGCGATGTTCACGACCAATGGGAAGTAGAAGATGGTTTAGCACTCAAGCATTTGGGTGTTGATTTGGTGTTGTTTGTGGGGGATTTTGGCAATGAGTCCGTGGAAGTGGTGCGGGCGATCGCTTCTTTGGATATTCCTAAAGCTGCCGTAATGGGAAACCATGATGCTTGGTATACTGCCACTGAATGGGGACGAAAAAAGTGTCCTTACGATAGAACTAAGGAAGACTGGGTACAGGAACAGCTAGATTTATTAGGTACTGCCCACGTTGGTTATGGTAAGTTAGATTTCCCAGAGTGGAATTTAACTGTGGTGGGAGGTCGTCCTTTTAGCTGGGGTGGCCACGAGTGGAGATTTGCGGATATCTGTAAAGAACGCTATGGTGTGTCTACCTTGGAAGAATCAGCAGAGAAAATCTTTCAGGTAGCCAAAAGTGCGGCTTGTGAGAATATTATCTTTTTGGGACATAATGGACCTAGTGGTTTAGGCGATCGCCCTGAAGATCCCTGTGGTAAAGATTGGCATCCTATCGGTGGGGATTTTGGCGATCCAGATTTAGCTGAGGCCATTTCCTTATGTCTCAATGCGGGGAAAACTATTCCTTTAGTTACCTTTGGTCATATGCACCGCAATCTTCGTCATACAAAGAAGGTGCTAAGAAAAGCCATTTTTAGAAGCCCAGAAGGAACAATTTACTTAAATGCAGCTACTGTACCCCGAATTGTGCAAGAAAACGGAGTAAAACGGCGAAATTTTTCCCTAGTATCCCTGGAAGGAAGTATGGTGACTCAGGCTTCTACTGTTTGGGTGGGTAATGAGTTCCAGGTGGTATCAGAGGAAATTTTTTATAATTCTTCGGCTTCAGTTGTGCCAAGTGTGTAATTATAGGCTATACTGTTATCTGTCGGTTTTTGTGTTTAACAAGCTGACAGACAATTTGGAGAGGTGGCAGAGTGGTCGATTGCGCCTGACTTGAAATCAGGTGAAGTGAAAGCTTCCGGGAGTTCGAATCTCCCCCTCTCCGTTGAATAGATTTTATACCATATCACGCAGAGTCGCTCCAGTCGCACAGAAGAGCGCAAGAGTGTGGTTTCAATATATTACACTTGTTTTCAGGCAGGAATGATTTTGTTACTCTGTCTGCTTCAATTTGCCAGTTTTAAATTTAACAGCTTAAAGCCTGTTCAGACTTAATTTTTTTCCAAGTCCCATCAGGTAATTTTGATATTATTGTGGAGTCTATTCTCCGGGATAACTTTACTCTGATAGTATATTTTGTTAATCTAAAGACCTAACTTTGAGACTAAAATCCAGATGAGAACAACTACAGGCAATGTTCATAGTCCAACACCTACTCCCAGTTATTCTCCCTCCGTACCTCTTCATGTCTACCGGGAATTAGTTGCCGAGTTGCAAGCAGTACAGGCTAAATTGGATGTAGTTACCAGTCATAATCAGAAATTATCTCAGGAAAATCAACAACTACGCCAAGAAATTAGTAAAGTTGTTCAGTCTTGTTTAGAACTGCAAAAGTTAGTGGACTCTTCTGGTTCTAGTTCTCAACCACCTAAACGCACTCAAGTTGAGGCAAAAAAAATACCCAATTCGCAACCGCAACCATCACCACGTATTAAAGCTGAGGCTAAATCTGCAACTAAACCACCAGTTAAACCAACACCTCCTCCACGTCAACCAAAAACCTCACCTCAAAAAAACCAGTATGAGATTATTTCTGTACCTGTAGTAGATATGAATTTTCCGGTATCAGAGCCAGTTTTTATAGAAGAACAAGAAGTAAGATATTATGCTCCTCAAAAGTCGGATTTAAAGGGATTGAGTAGTTGGTGGTTAATAATTACTATTGTGTTAATTATGATTACTGGTTTTAGTGCTGGGTATTTGGTTGTGCGTCCTTTGTTGCAACAAAGTCAGCATAATTAGTATCTAAACTTTCCTAAATCTATAGACAAATATTGAGACAATATAGCAACTGCCAAGGTGCTTAGAACATCAACAGATGATAAAACGTAGACACTAAAAGCCTTTTAATTAGTCTTGTTTGGAATTGACAGGATGCAATTTTAAGAAGCTATCAAAGGCATACCAAGCCAAAACATACCAGGGAATTATATCTAATTGCAAACCTTTAATTATTAATTGCCTCACAGCTAACATACTGAGTCCCAAGGGAAACAGAAAGCGTAAATCAACTGTACCATTTGTAGCGCGTTCCACTCTTTGGTTTAAATCAACTACCGCATTAGTTATACCTGTTGCCACCTCGGTTTTTCCCTGGGTAATGTCTGCAAAAATTATGCCTATATCCCGTAATGTTGCCAGAACATGGGCGAAACTATCCGCAGTACCATGATGATGGATGAGAATGCTACCTTGATGAACATTAGTCTGCATCTGAGTAATGTGAGGTTGTGCGGCTAAAAAGTTAGCGATATGTTGCATTTTCTCAGCTTGGCGATGGCCAGGTGCAATTCTCAATCTTACCCTTCCGGGAGTATCACTAACAATTTTTGCGGCTATCGAGCTAATTCCATCAGGTTTACCCAATGGGTTATGTTGGTTTCTGGATGGTGATAGTTTATCAATACTGATTCTGCCTGATAATTCACCCGAAAATTACTAACTTCTGCATCTGTTTTGAGTAATTTTTCCAGTTTTTTAGCGTAGGCGGTGTCTTGGGTAATTTGTGGTAAATGAAAACGAATTCTCCCCGAAATTTGATGCACAATCTGATAATCTATTTTTTCCGATGTTGCTGTTTTGGCAATAGATTTTTTTTCCACTTTTTTTAACCCCGGTAGCAGTATTTCTCTTTGTGTCAATTTTTGAGCCGTTTTACCCATAACAGCAGTAAATAAACCCGTGTCTAAAGAGTCCATTAACCACCGAGTTCCATCTGCGGCTATCATGTAAACTAAAATTGCTGGCAAACCGCTAACTTTTAACCCTCTTGTTACCAGTAACCCAGCAATTAAAGGAATTATAGAATTAGATTGTTTTTGCCAAAACCCAGGAGATTTAATTTCAGCTAAATCGAGTTTAGTTGCGGATGGAGTATATTTTACATCGAATTCTGTTAATACTTGCAAAACCTGTGGTAATGGCAGTTGATTTTCATCAAAGGTAAAAATCAAACTTCCTGTGTTTTCATTAGCAGAAATCTTTAATACCCAACTTTGCTGTTTTAACTCTTGGGATAGATGTTCAATTTGTGAATTCCAACTACCATCAATAGTACGGATGCGTACCCTGCCAGCAATTGCATGAACAACTTGTAATTGTACATCTAATGTCACCTCGTCAACTGTTTGACTAGGATTTTGACTTGCGATAGAAGTTAAGTCTGGATGTTCATCCAACTGTGGACTTAACCTGTGGCTACTACTGATGGTTTTAGTCATTATTTGATAGCTGCACTAAGTCAGACATTCACAGTGGTTTCAATATAACTAATTATTTTCTCAATAAGCTTCACTCTTGAGAATAATTTTATAATCCTTAATTTTCGCTACTATTTCTTGGTATTTCTTAGAGGTTGTTTTAAAAGTTTCTGGATGTGACTTTAGGCACTTATTGATCCCCCCTTTCCCCCCTTTCTAAGGGAACTAGAATCAAATTCCCCCTTTGCAAGGGGGATTTAGGGGGATCTAAAAGTTTTTAATACCTTACTAAGGACTTTTCAAACATCCTCTTAGTATTTCTTTAAGGTAATTGGTAATTGGTAAGAATAATAAACTTTTGCCTTTTTCCTTTTGCTTCTTGCCTTCTTACTGTCACCTGTCACCTATCCCTTAAAATCCCAACAATCTTGCACCTTGATAAAATACAAAACTTGTTACCCAAGCTAAAGTAATTGACCAAACAACAGCAAGAATTGTAACTTTAATGCTCTTAGAGGATGTTTTGAGTACGGCTATTGTTGATAAGCCGTTGTGCAGCTAGATTGTATAATAGAAAATTAAGTAAATCCGTGGTCACTCGTGAATTATGCCAGCCAAAAACCATCTATCTCAATAACAGAGAGAAAGGCTATTAAAACATTTAAAAGAGCAAGATAACTCTTATACAAGGGAGAAAATCCTGATATTATTGTTGATGAATGATGGGAAAAATTACCAAGAAATGAGTGATTTTTTAGACATTGCATATACAACAGTAGCTTATTGGGCAGTGCATGGTAATCTGGATAATATAGAAAGTTTTTTATAAATATTATCTTTGTGCAACTCGCATCAAGAGAAATAAACCTGTTCCTAAACCAAATAAGTTAGGCAACCAAGCACCAATGAGGGGAGAAAGAATTTCTGCCTGAGCCAAAGCACCAGAAACTGATAATAATAAATAGTAACTAAAAATAACTATGACACTAATCGCAAAACTTGTGCCTTTACCAGTACGTTGAGGGATAGTTCCCATCGCCGCACCAACTAATCCAAAAATTATACAAACAAAAGGAAAGGCGATTTTTTGTTGAATCCGTACTTCTAATTTTCTAATTTTTTGGGGATTCCCCGCTAAACGTTCTACTTCTAGTTGTTGTAAGGCTTGGGAAATATTCATTTCTCCATAATCTCTACTATCTTCTGCTAAATTTAAAGGCGTGCGGGGTAATTGTAATTGTTGATGTTCAAACCGCAAAATATTACGGTAAGAACGGTCTGGAGCAACTAAATAAATTGTCCCATTGTAAAAATCCCAAACTTGTTGAGAAGGATTCCATTGAGCAGATTCTGAAACTAAAATTTGATTAACTCCTTCCCTAGAACGGTCAATAATGGTTAAACCTTTCATTTGCTTGCCATCAAATTGGTCTGCATAAAACAAGCGTAAAAGGACTTTATTGGTGCTGCCGTCTGGTGCTTTTATTTCGCGGTATTCAGGATAGTAAATATTTTGTTGTTTAAATGATGGTTTGTCGGATTTTAATGCCTGTTCTAAAGTCCGAGTTGCTTCATAATTTGCTGCTGGTGCAATTTGTTCATTAAATACATAAGTCATGCCTGTAACTAAACTGCTTAATAAAACAGCAGTAAATACCATGCGATAAACACTTACTCCACATCCCCGTAAAGCAATGAGTTCACTTTCACTAGACAACCGACTGTAGGTCATCAAAGTAGCTAGTAAGGTGGACATGGGAAAGGAATAAACCATCACATAGGGTAATTTTAAGACAAAAACCTTTAATGCAATGTTAATGGGTAGACCAGATTCGACTACTTTTCGTAATAATTCAAATAAGCTATCAATTGCTAAGACTACAGAAGTAAACGCCCCAACTCCGAATAAAAATAACGGCAGCAACTGCATAGCCAAATAACGATCCATGATGGAAAAAGGCAGCAGTGAACCAAGGGTGTAGAAAGATTTAATCTGCTTGGATACCATAGTACAAATTAAAAATTAAAAATTAAAAATCTTTTGCCTTTTGCCTATTCCCTATGTTTAAACAGAAAACTTATCACCTAAATAATATTGTCGCACTAATGGGTTGTTGTAAAGTTCTTCCGCAATGCCAAAAGCGAGAATTTGCCCTTCCTTCATGATATAAGCACGATCCGTAATAGCCAGGGTTTCGCGGACATTGTGATCAGTGATTAAAATGCCCATACCGCGATCGCGCAATTGTCCCACAATTTGCTGAATTTCCGAAACTGCAATGGGGTCAACTCCTGCAAAGGGTTCATCCAAAAATAAAAATTTTGGGCCTTCTCTTCCCGCTGCTAAAGCCCTGGCTAATTCTGTCCTGCGTCGTTCACCTCCAGACAATTGAATACCTTTACTATTAGCTACTTTTTCTAAGCGAAATTCTCTGAGTAAATCATTTAATCGTCTCGACCACTCCCTGCGTGGTACATTAGTTTGTTCTAGAACTAAAAGAATATTATCTACAACGGAAAGTTGACGAAACACACTTGCTTCCTGTGCCAAATAGCCAATACCCAATCTGGCTCTTTTGTGCATTGGCATTCCTGTAATATTTACATTATCCAACCACACTCTGCCCTGATTGGGTTTTTCTAAACCTGTGGCAATATAAAATGTTGTTGTTTTCCCAGCCCCATTGGGACCGAGTAAGCCGACAATTTCACCTTGAGCTACAGCAAGATTAACGCGATTAACAATAACGCGCTTGCCGTAAGATTTGTGAATATTTTCTAAAACAATTTTCACTATTTACCCAATTTGCTAGTGACTAATTTTAGTGTTCAAAGGGTGCCAGGGAGAAAAAATTCAAAAATACAAAAGGGTAATTGGTAATTGGCTAATTGGTGATCAATGATTATCCTCTGTTACCTGGCCAATGCCCAATACTGAAATTCTAAAATTCTAAAATTCTAAAATTCTAATTAGAACGCTTGAGGGCTGGAGTTTTGGGGGCAGGTTTAGCAGTTTGTCCATTCACATTAGCATCATCCACCATGTAGACAGATTCTACCTGACGATTAGACTGGGGTAAGGCGATAAATCGACCTTCATCAATTAAATATGTAACTTTTTCTGCCCTAATACTATTATTACCTTGTTGCAAAATATAGACATTGCCACTGAAATCAATCCGCCTTTCTTTGCTAAAGTATTGTGCTTGGGCTGCGGTTGCTTGTAACTGACGAGCAGGATATAACATCTGCACATTACCACGAGCAGTAATGACTTGAGTTTTGGCATCATATTCCTGCACATCAGAGCGAATAGTCAGGGGGCGATTACCCCCAGAAGATTGGGCTTTAGCGGTGGGAACTTGGCTAGGAAGGGTAACTGTACCCAACAGAGCTACAGGCAACATGAGGGCGAATCCTAGACGGGGAAATTGGGATTTTAGCAATTGATAGAGAGGTATCATAGCACTTGGGGATAAAAGACTTCAGGTTATATTTTAGTTGGGAGGCTTGACGCTTTCCTACACCTGAAGGTTTCGTTACTGCTATTCCTTGATAATAGAAATTTTGGGGAAAGGCAAGGCTGTATTTTCACTTCCATCCCCACTAGCTATTTTTTCTGGATCTATTTGTTGGAGTGCTTTTAAGAATTCCACACTTTCCAGTAGCAATTTTTCTACATTGATACCGCAATCATTATCTGGGTAACGCCGCAAACGATTACTACCTTCTCCTAATAAAATCATTGCTCCTCGTAGGTTGCCATTACCCAGGTGATATAAAGCTACTGCAATTTGCAGAATACCTTGATACAAAGTTTTTTCTGGCTCAGTTGCTTCAATCCATAGTGCTTCTAAGGTGTCATGACAAGCGTAGAACTGTCCAGAATTGAACTGTTCTACTCCTTGCCAAAATTCTGGGGGCATGATTTGGCTCATCCCATACTATCCCGGATTTCTTTGATGGTTTCCATAGTAATTTCTTGCCTTTCGCCAGCAAACTCATTTTCCGGAGTAAGGAAAAGCATACAGTGACATTCTTTGCGTTCTCGCATGGGTACGCAAGGACAGTTCCAATAAGCTGCGTTCACTTCTGCTTCTTTATCTTCATAATGGCGACAGGGACACAAAGGCGCACCGAGATCGTCTTTATGTTTAGCTAAACCTTCGATAACGACTGCTGTCACAGAAGGTTCAGAACAGAAGTACGTTCCAGTCCGCTTGGCGTATTGTTCGGAAAAATGACGCATTGCCTCTAGGCTCTTATCACTGGCTTTTGTGTTAACTTCTGAATTGATCATTGGATCGGCGTTTGTAATTTAAATATTTCTTTGCATTGTACAACAGCTAGGGTGTGGGGAGCAGGGGAGGCA
>NZ_LUFH02000163.1 GCF_001586785.1 Sphaerospermopsis aphanizomenoides BCCUSP55 | reverse complement strand
GTTTTACTGTACATTTCACAAAATGAGTATGAATAAAAAAATTATTGTACTGCTTTTTTTAATTGTATCTTTTTTGATATTTATAGCTCTCACAAGTTATTTTATCAGTTGGGACGTGATTGTTGATTTACTCTACGGAAATAGGAATGTGACTTCATTAGTGGATGGGGACGATGGCTCTTTAAATGAGAGAGCGTATTTATATGAATTGGGTCTTCAAGAAGTATTGACTAATTTATTTTTTGGTAATTATACCGAAATAATGAAGTCCAGGGGGTCAGGTAACTACATACATAATATTTTGGGAATACTTCAGTACTTTGGCTTGTCTTCATTTCTAGGTTATCTCAGCTTAATTATTTTTTGCATCAAAAGATTTTTTACTTCATGGAGATCCATCAGGAATTTTGAAAATATTATTTTTAATAATATTTTTGTTTTTAGTATTTTTCAAATCATTTTATTTAGATTTCCTTTAGGTTTCTACCCTATATTCATTTGTTTTGGAATGGAGCTAAATAGCTTATCAGGAAAATTTAAGGTAAATACCAAGGAAGGAATGAAAAAGATGATCATAAATTAGTATATAATTTTGGATTATACACTACTGAAAATAAATTTTCTGATTCGGAAAATATCCAAACAAGAGTCTGCTATTGTTTTTTAGAGGTTTCAAATGATTGACCAGCAGTCGAAAAAAATTAAACTTTGTCATCTAACTTCAGTTCATTGTTATAATGATCCACGTATTTTTTTAAAGGAATGTTGTACATTAGTGAGTGCAAACTACGAAATACATCTAGTGGCTCCTGGTGCGCCTAATGAAGTGATCAAAAATGTTCAACTTCATTCTATCCCTAAAATTAAAGAAAACCGTTTGTTACGCATGACTAAGGCTGTTTGGTGTGTTTATCAGATAGCTCTAGAAATTCAAGCAGATATTTATCACTTTCACGATCCTGAATTAATTCCAGTTGGGATACTATTAGTGAAGCAAAGTAAAAAAGTTATATATGATGTTCATGAAGATGTGCCAAGGGATATTTTGAGTAAATACTGGATTCCTAAAATTGGGCGCAGAATTATTAGTTGGCTTGTGGAAAAATTAGAATATATTGCAGCTAAACAGTTCACTGCTATAGTGACAGCAACGCCATTAATCTGCGATCGCTTTCTCAAGTTGGGATGTTTTGCGGTCAATGTTAATAATTATCCGATCGTCGATGAATTATCTTTACCTAACACAAGTTGGGAGCAGAAGGAACTCGTAGTCTGCTATGTAGGCGCAATTACAGAGGTACGAGGGATTTTTGAAATGATAGAAGCGATAGGGCAAACGGATACTTTTCTACTACTAGGTGGTAAATTTGCATATCAAAAACAACAAGAAAAAGCAGTAGCGATGTCAGGATGGACAAATGTAAAAGAATTAGGGTGGCTCGATAGAAAGGAAGTGGTGCAAACTATCGCAAAATCAATGGCAGGATTAGTCCTGTTACATCCAACAGCCAGCCTCATGGATTCACTTCCAGTCAAGATGTTCGAGTATATGTGTGCTGGCATTCCTGTTATTGCTTCTAACTTTCCTCTTTGGAAAGAAATTATTGAAGGTAATCAATGCGGCATTTGTGTTGACCCTCATAATCCTCAAGCAATTGCTGAAGCAATCCAATGGATAATTGCTCATCCATATGAAGCTAAACAGATGGGTGAAAATGGCAGAAGTGCTGTTTTGGAAAAATATAACTGGGAAAAAGAGTCAAAGGTCTTGCTGAAACTTTACGAAGATCTTAGCGAGCAAATATTTATGGGTTTGTAAGTATCAATAAATATGCAATTTTTACTTTTAACAACATTTGAATAAAGGGTATAAATATATGGACTGGAGAACCTCAGTAAAACAAGTGATTCTACCCTCTGTTTCTATTGCTATTCCTGTTTATAATGAAGCACATTGTATAGAAAAAATTGTGTACTCATTTCTAGCAACACTTTATCCAAATTTGGTTGAAGTTATGATTGCAGATGGTGGTAGCACTGATGGTACTCAGGATATCATTCAACATCTCTCATCTGAAGATTCACGAGTGCGACTTTTGCATAATCCCCAAAAAGTTCAATCTGCGGGTCTCAATTTAATTTTGCTACATTGTACAGGCGATATATTCCTCAGAGCAGATGCCCACTCAGATTATGCCTCTGATTACATTGAAAGATGTGTGGAACTACTCCTGGAATCGCAAGCACTCAATATTGGTGGAGCAACTCGTTTTGCTGCTAAAACACCTTTTCAAGCAGGAGTAGCACTAGCATCAAAAAGTTTTTTAGGAGGGGGAAGTGCAAAGCATCGTAATCCTAATTATGATGGCTATGCTGACACACTTTTCCCTGGATGTTTCTGGAGAAAAACACTGCAAACAGTATCCGGATACAGCACTGACGCAACAACGAATGAAGATGCTGAATTGAATCTGAGGTTGCAGAAGTTGTTTGTTGATATGAATCAAATACCGAGTCAAGATACTGCAGTGCAGCATAACTTGATGGGTAAAACTTACGGAGCAGTTTATGTGAGTTCTAAAATTAAAGTCTGGTATTATCCCAGAAATACATGGAAATCTCTTTTAATTCAATATTTTAAGTATGGAAGAGGTCGATATCTGACAGATGTAAAGCATCCTAAATATTCCCCAATTCGAGGGAAATTACCATTTTTGGTAATTTCTGGAATTATTATCATTGGAATAATTAGTTTTTTTGTACAATTTTTACGACCTTTTTTACAAGCTTTAATTCTAGTGGGTTGCTTGTCAATAATACTAGAAGGATTACGAGTAACTAGCAAATTTAGGAAAAATTTTAGTCAAGAAATTTGGCGGGGTGTCGAACATCAATTACCTTCTACTTTGAGTTGTTATTTTTTTTGTGTAGTATCGTTAACAACAATGCTGATTGCACATTTTGCAGGATATTCTTACCAAAAATTTCGTCATAACATTTTAAAAATCAGTGGTTGGTAAATTATAGAAAAACATATTAAGTTTAGGTATTTATGTTTTTCACAATATGAAAAAATATGTATTTATTTTTTCATGTAACCTCTGAGCAATTCGTGATTATTAGTTTATTTAGGATTTACTATGAATTCAGACAAATCTGTTATATTACTAGAATTTAATGAGCTTTGCCCTTCATTAATTGAAAGATTTATTCAAGAAGGAAAGTTACCTAACTTCCAGCGACTTTATAAAGAATCAGAAGTTTATATAACGGATGCAGAAGAAGACCCACAATATCTACAACCTTGCTTTCAATGGGTGACAGTACATTCTGGTGTCCCTTACTGTGAACATCAAATATTTCTTCTGGATGAGGGATATAAACTCAAGTCAAAATCGATTTGGGATATTATTTCAGATGCAGGATTAAAGGTTTGGATTTGTGGCAGTATGAACATTAGCTACAATCCCTCATTAAATGGTTATATTATGCCAGATTTTTGGAGTACAAAAATTACTCCAAATTCTGAAGAATTATTGCTATATTTCCAATTTGTTCAAAAACAAGTCCAGGAACACACAAATGATTCTGTTCCCCTTAGTACTGGAGATTATTTGAGGTTTCTGAACTTTATGAAGAATCACGGACTTTCACTAAATACAATTAGTGCCATTATCCAACAATTAATTCGTGAGAAAATCACAGGAAAATACCGTTGGCAACGTGCAACTATCGCAGATAAGCTTCAGTTTGATTTATTTCGCTCCTATTATCACAAAATCCGGCCGCATTTTTCTACTTTTTTTATTAATAGTACAGCCCATTTTCAACATATGTACTGGCGGAATATGGAGCCAGATAAATTTCAAATTAAACCATCAATAAAAGAACAGATTGAATATGAAAATGCAATTTTGTATGGCTATCAAGAAATGGATAAACTCATAGGTAAATTTCTGAATTTATCAGATCATAAGACTACTTTTATTTTATCTACGGCTTTAAGTCAACAACCTTGTTTTACCTATGAGGAAACTGGAGGAAAACGTCTTTGTAGGCCGCGTAAGTTTGAAAGTCTCTTAGATTTTGCAGGTGTGAAGAGTAATTATATTTGCTCTCCAGTCATGGCTGAAGAATTTCATATCAGGTTTGAAAATGAACAAGATGCAACTGAAGCAGAACAAAAACTGATAAATTTACAAATAAATCAGCGTCCGATAATGCGATTAAGACGCAATGGTAAAGATATTTTCGGTGGCTGTGGAATTTTTGAAGAAATACCACAAAATGCAATTTTGAATATTACCAACAGCAAAAAATCATTCCCATTCTTTGATATTTTTTATCAAATAGAAGATATAAAACGCGGAATGCATCACCCAGATGGCATTTTATGGATTCGTCAGCCAAGCTGTAAGCATTCGATTCATGAGGGTAAAATTTCTCTGTGTTCTATTGCTCCAACTATTTTAGAGTTATTAGAAATTCCTAAAGCAGATTTCATGAAGGAAACTGCACTGGTTTAAGGGGATCATTTGAGGGGGCGACAAAGAAGTTACTTCCCTCTTGCCTTTTGCCTCTTGCCTTTTGCCTTGCCATAACGATAAATTTCAACGCATACCTACTTATTTACAGCAGTTTTCATGTATTTATACCATACTCTTGATTCCTCTTTGCGCCTCTGCGTGAGACAATAAAATGTAGTTCATTTACCCGAAAATCGCTGTAAGATTTGGGTAGATCGTCTGCCCCTTGGCTCGGTCTTGAGGGCATTGGTAATTCCTCCGGCGGGAGGGGATACTATTTGGGCAAATTCGGTGACTGCATACCAAGATTTACCGGAGCATTTGCGGAATTTAGCGGATAAACTTTGGGCTGTACATAGTAATGCTTATGATTATGCCACAGCCTTTGATATACCGGAAGAAGTGAAATCTTACCGGGATGTGTTTACTTCAACGGTGTATGAAACCTTGCATCCAGTGGTGAGAATTCACCCTGAATTTGGGGAAAAGGGTTTATTTATTGGTGGTTTTGTGCGTCAAATTCGCGGTTTATCTCCAACTGAATCAGGAGAGATTATTTGACTATTGCAATCTTATGTTACACGACCTGAGAATACAGTGCGTTGGCGTTGGCAGGTTGGGGATGTGGCATTTTGGGATAATCGCGCTACTCAACATTATGCGATCGCTGATTATGGAGATCAACCCCGTCGTGTGCAGCGTGTAACCATTGCTGGTGATATTCCTTTAGGTATTGACGGTAAGTATAGTCAAGCCATTAAAGGAGATTCTGCGGCATATATTCCCAATCTTGTAGCAGCTTAATCACTGGCTAACTGTAGGGTGTGTTACCGCAAAGGGTAATGCACAATTTTGATCATGAATTTGATAATTTAAGGAATTGGATTTTATGGCTTTAACACCTTCGACAATGTTACCTTTGGGGACTTTAGCACCTAATTTTTATCTCCCAGATGTGGTTTCAGGTAAAACGATTTCATTGGCAAACTTTGCTGATAAAAAAGTATTAGTAGTTATCTTTCTGAGTCGTCATTGTCCTTTTGTGCAACATATCAAATTTGAATTAGCAAAGTTAGGACAAGATTACAAAAATAGAAATGTGGGTATTTTAGCAATTAGTTCTAATGATATTAATACTCATCCTCATGATGCGCTAGAATTACTTAAAGATTTTGCCCAAGAAATAGATTTATCCTATCCTTTACTTTATGATGAAAGTCAAAAAGCGGCTAAAGATTTTTTTGCAGCTTGTACTCCAGACTTTTTTGTATTTAATGCTAATAGAAAGCTGGCTTATCGGGGACAATTAGATGATAGTCGTCCGAAAAATGGTTTACCTGTAACTGGACAAGATTTGCGGAAAGCGATTAATTATGTTTTAGCAGATGAGGTAATTACTTGGGAGCAAAAGCCGAGTATTGGTTGTAATATTAAATGGAAAGCAGGGAATGAGCCAGTTTATTATAAAGTTCCGGTGACAGTTGGGTAGTTAGGAATTTTCAGCAGTACAAGCAAGAGTGAGGATAACTTACTGGCTTTTACTGCTGTAAAATTTAGGAAAATTTATTTATACAGTGCGATCGCTTAATAGATAACCTTCAAATTTTATATACGTAGATCAGATTGCTAGATATTACCTGCTATCATATACACCTTATAATGTTGGGTTTAGTGACAGGATTCTGTTTTAGATAAATTTTGCTTAAACTTCACACTATACTTCACACATTTGTTCTATTATAGATTCACGAGACTAAAGGCAGTATTTCCTGCTTTCGGAACATATACAGTTTCCTGAAAACCAACGAACAAAGGATGGAGAGCAGTGGCCATAATCAATCCACTTATTGCACAACCGCCAAAAGAGGTGTCTTTAAAAAAAGCACCTCTAGTTCGTGTTATTGCACAAATACGCTTTCCGCTGATTACGTCAATTGAAAATAAAAGCTTTATAGGAGGATTTCAAGAAGCTATTAGAGATAAGTATCCAATATTACAACAAGAGCAGACCCGAAGCTTAGTTTTTGGTTCTCAAGGTGTTACTCAGTCTGAGCAAGTAACTTGGAGATTTGTAGATGCTCAAGGTAATTGGCGCTTATCACTATCACCTGACTTCGTAGCACTTGAGACAACTGCTTATACAAGTCGTAGTGATTTTATAGCACGGTTAGAAAACTTGCTAGTAGCACTTAATGAACACATTAAACCTAAAATTGTTCAACGATTCGGTGTGAGATATATTGATCGACTCGTTGGACAAGCAGTAAATGATATATCTAAGCTTGTACGCTCGGAAATTACGGGTATTGTAGCATTAGACTTTGGAGAATATATTCATCAGAGTATCAATGAATCTTTATTTAGTTTACCTGGGGGAGAAGATCAGATAATTGCACGATGGGGACTAATTCCTCCTAATGGAACTTTTGATCCAGATGCAATTGAACCAGTTAATGAGCCTAGCTGGATACTTGATTTAGATATGTCTCTCTCAAAACAACGAGATTTTGATGTTGAAGAACTTCTGAATGAAGCACAGCGTTTTGCTGAAAGAATTTATACTTTTTTCAGATGGGCAGTAACTGATGAATTTTTGCAGCATTTTGGAGGTGAACCATGACTTCTCTTTTAGATAGAAAGCCTGAGCCGTTATCGGGTACTTCTGCCCGTGGCTCAATGCGTCCTCAGCATAATTACCGCCCCACTATTATATATAAAATTTTTTCGACTATTCCTATTACAGCAAGTACGACAGCAACATTTGATCGAAATTTATTACCTACTTTGGAGATGACAACGAGTGGGTTGACTTTTCCATCAACTAATTCTGCGGAAAAAACACGGATTGCTATTAACCAACTGAGAAAGTTAAGTGGATTGACCTGGGATCAACTTGCTAGGCTTTTTAATGTTTCACGTAGAAGTATTCACTTTTGGGCAAGTGGTCAGCGATTATCTCGTTTTAATGAGGAGAAGCTTAATCGCCTTTTGGCTACTGTTCAGTATATTAATCGGGGAAGTGCCAGTCTTAATCGTAGTCTTTTATTAACTCCTGGTAGTGATAGTCAACTTCCTTTCGATCTCTTGGTAGCTGATGAATATGAAGAGGTAAAACGAATTATTGGTTATGGTAATGCTCCTGAAAGACCACAATTAGCTCCCTTATCTGAGGATGCACGTGCGTCACGTAGACCACCCAATCCGGCTGATCTAGTTGATGCTCTACAAGAACCTATCCATCGTGAAGTTGGACGATCCAAACCTGCTAGAGCGGTAAGGAGCCGCAAAAACGGTAGTGGACAATGAGCTTGATGTTTGGATTAAGGAAGTAGATGCTGCTCTTCAAGAATGGCAGCAAGGTGATTATGTGCTTGGCGAACATTGGTTTGTACAGCGTTTTCACCCTCAGCGTCCTCTAACACAAGAATCTACAGGTGTTGCACAAGAGGAGACTGATCTTGCTGAGTCAGAAGTTAGGGGCTAGTAACTGAATCAAAATATCTACCTAAATCAACTCATATCTGATTAAATAGTCAGCTATCATGAGGATATGAGTA
>NZ_LUFH02000162.1 GCF_001586785.1 Sphaerospermopsis aphanizomenoides BCCUSP55 | reverse complement strand
GATTTATATCACTTAAATTTAATTTATTGATATCTTCTATCAAAGAACAAACATCATTTATTTTGTTCCATGTAACGATAATAGCAGCTACTTGGTTTATATTCATAAGTTTTGAATTTATCAATATCTTGATTTATAGACGTTAGATTTGATGGTGCTAAAAGCTTAAAAAATAGGGATGATGGATTACCTAAAAATTGTAGCCTGACTTGATAAGGTTGTAATTCTGTTACATCTACTACTTTATTTATAGGGCATTGTTTCATATTGAAATTGACTAAAGAACGGGTAATTTCAGTAGAAGCTGTAACAGCAGCAATAATCAATAAAATCACTAAGATAGACTTTCTTATTGGTGATATATTGCTAGACATAGAGGATGCTATACATATTGCTAAAACAAAAGAATAATCCAGTTACTATAATTAAACAAAAACCCATTGCATAAGGAATTTTTAGCCAACCAATACTAAATATGAGGTATGGTATAAATATATAAAACAAGGAAAGATAATATAACATATATATGAGGTATCCATAGGAAGATATTATATGATTATCCCAAAATTAAGCTTGAATTTTAGATGACCAATACATATCAAAAAATAGAGAAATTTAAGTTTACTAAATTTCCTATATGTTATATACTTGTATGATCATTTCATGAGAGAAATTAGTACAACTTACTAATCCGATTTTCAAATACAGTTAAGGCAGCTGCAACAACCTGATCCATGTTGTAATACTGGTATTGTGCTAGTCTACCAACAAACGTAACAGTTTGCAGCTTTTCCGCTTCATCTTTATACTGCTGGAATAATTCACGGTTTTCTGGACGTGGAACTGGATAGTAAGGATCTCCTTCTGCTTGCGGGTATTCGTAGTAAATTGTTGTTTTGGGGTGTTTTTGTCCAGTAATATGTTTAGATTCGACTATCCGTGTAAAATCATAGTCGTTGGGATAGTTGACAACAGCAACTGGTTGAAAATATTCAACATCATGAGTTTCAAACTCAAATTTTAATGAGCGATAGGGAAGTTTGCCAAATTTATAGTCAAAAAATTGATCGATAGGCCCAGTATATATTAAATGATCAAACTTCAGCCATTTTTCTACTTCTTGGAAACTGGTATTGAGCATGAATTTAATGTTGGGATGATCCAACATTTTTTCAAACATTTTCGTATAACCATGTAATGGCATCAGTTGATACTTATCACCAAAATAGCGGTTATCTTTATTAGTTCTAACTGGAATCCGAGCGCACACCGAAGCATCTAGTTCATGCGGCCATAGATTCCACTGTTTATAAGTGTAGTTTTTAAAGAATTTTTCATATAAATCTCGTCCGACTTTACCAACAACAGCTTGTTCAGAGTTTTCAATTCGGTCATATTTTTCTCTAACTCGTTCATAAAATTCTTCAATTTCTTGACTATTAAGATTTAGTCCATAAAGTTTATTAATAGTATTGAGGTTAAGGGGAATTGGGTAAATATCACCTTCTACCCTAGCAAGAACTTCATGTTGATATACCCTCCACTGAGTAAACTGGGATAGGTAATCAATAATTTTTTTGCTATTGGTATGGAAAATATGCGCTCCATACCGATGGATTAATACCCCAGCGTTATCATAATAATCGTAAGCATTACCACCAATATGGTTACGAGTGTCAATAACCAAAACTTTGCGATCCAGGTGCGTAGCAATACAATTAGCTAAGGTGCAACCTGCAAAACCAGCACCAACTATTAGAAAGTCAAACATATTTTTATAAATGGTTATTGTTGGTTTTTTCTATTTCTAAATATTTTTCCCAGAAAGCTTGACTAGTAAAATCAGGCAGGGTACTTACATAGAGCTTTTTTAATTGGGGGAATTTAAAAAACATTATTAGAGCTAACCATATAGCTTGAAACAGAATTTGGAAGAAGCGAATTCTAGAAAATTGAACTACAAATCCTTCTTTAGTCTGCAAATTATAGTACAGGACTTTCTTGGCTCTAAAAACGTTGAGAGGTCTACTACCCCAACAAGGAGCAATTTTATATCCATTATCTGTTAGGAAATCTTCCTTTAGGAACAACCAAGATGGTAGAAGATGACCATTAAGTGTTATGTATCTTAAAAATCTATTTAATGTTGTTTCTGTCTGATTTATACTATGAACGTATTTATCATATATAAATGGGATATCAAAGTTTTTTGAAGTTTTTTCTACAACTTTAGAAAGTTCTTTGTGTTTTTTTTCGGGATCAGAATTAACTAAATTATAAGGGCCTTTCAGGAAGTCTGAAATCGCTTTTAAAATATATTCTGCCGTTTCATATTTATAGCAAAATATTTCTTTAAAAATGGGTTTTAAGAACCATTTGATAGCAGTTATACTACTAAATTTCTGACTAAAATGTAAACAATTTAAAATTAGTGTATTTCGTATACAGTAATATTCGATAGTAGGGCTATATTTATTTTCAAATGGTTCGTGCCAAACGCATATACCATTCATTGTGACGATTTTTCTATTTATTCGTTTGCCAAATTCTAGATCATCTAGTTTTACGAAAAATGGGTAAGGTAAGCCAAAATCTTGTACAGCGGATGTAGGAAAACAAAATAACCACCAAGCATGGTATTCAACAAATTCTTCTATTTCATTAAATAATGTATCTTTTAAGCTTCTTAAATCTAGATTATTCTTCAAAGCTACACAACCATTTTTCCAATATGCTCCCCTCTCATGCTGAATGAATTTTTTATCTAACCTTAACATACTACCTCCAATACATATGTCAGGTTCGCTACTCACACTTACAAAATTCCATAATCTATTCAGTGATTCAGGTTCAAAAAGAACATCGTCATCCATTAAAATAATGTGTGAAAACTCTGTTTTTCTCTCCAAAACTTTGATCATTCCTCTTGCAAATCCACCACTACCTCCTGCATTTTTATTAGGGATTATATGTATTGTATAATTATCAAAACTTTCTAATGTATTACCGTTATCAATTATGAATATTTCCAGTTTTTCTTCCCATTCCTGATTCTTTAATAAATACTTCTCCAATAAATTAATGTTTTTATAAACATACGCTTCTCTTTTATATGTACATATAACTACTGCCAATTTAATAGGTTTTTTATCTGTATAGGAATAAAAATATCCTCCATTTATTTGGCAATTATTGCTTAAAGCCTCCATTTCAATATAAATCATCCCTGTATAAGGAAATATATCCAAATTTTCTATAATTGTTATTTTCTCCAAATTTCTGCTATTAATAATTTTCTGAGAAAGTACATTCTTAGTTTCTCCTAATGGATCTATATTTAAAATTTTAATCGTAAATTTTCCTTGGAGTTGTAGGCATATATTAATATGTCTGATATTGGTGTAAGATTTCCAGTTATCAACAAAAAAACCATTAAAATAAGTATCAAAACTTATAATTCCTCCCTGCCTTATTTCTATGCTCTGATGTTCATAATTAAATAAGACCTTAGAGTTACCTCTAAAAAATAATTCTTCAACAGTACAAATATCTGTTTTAGGAAAAATAATATTTTGAATATTAGTAATATGATTATTTTGTGATATTTCAGAAATTATCAGTGATTCAAGATTGTTAACCATGATTTTACTTAACTAACTTTTGGTAGAATTTTATTGAAAAAATCAACGCTTAGGGTTATTTTAAAATGGTCTTACCTACGAGATAAGAATTGACAGTATTTTCCGCTGATCCTATAAAATTTATTCTTCCTTTGTCTAGCCAAATTGCCTGATGACAAGATTGTTTGATCAACTCTAAATCGTGTGACACTACAAGCACTGTTGTATCTCCATTCCAAAAATTATCAATTCTTTGCTTGCACTTATTCTTAAAATTCTCATCTCCCACTGATAAAACCTCATCTAAAATTAAAATATCTGGCTGCACGTCGGTGGCAATAGAAAATCCCAAACGAGCTACCATGCCCAAAAATAAACCCTTGACTGGAACTAAAGCGTAATCCTCCAACTCTGCAAACTCCAAAATAGACTGCGCTCTGGCTTTCATTTCAGATCTAGAAAAATCTAGTAAAACACCGTAAAGACAGATGTTATCCATGACAGAAATTTCTGGATCAAACCCTGCTCCTATTTCAATTAATGGTGCTACTTGACTACGTACTCTTACTGTTCCGGTGGTAGGTTGTAAAATACCAGAAATGCTCTTTAAAAGGGTGGATTTACCATAACCATTCGCACCTATTATACATATTTTTTTACCTTTTTCAACTATTAAATCAATATTATGTAAAACTGATTTTTTTACTGGCTGGCGATGTTTACCTGACAGGCAAACGAATCTTATTCAAGAATACGCCATTACCTACTACACTCATCAAAGCTTGAGATGTGGAAGCTAAGAAAAAATTGATTACTACTAAACCTGTAAATGCTGCCAATACATACTTGAGGATTGAGCTACCATAATAGGATGAGACAGTGACTCCAAAAATTGCAGTGTAAAGACTGGTCATGATTAAGGGGTTTAGCCGCGACCAATAAACTCCCAGAAATGAACCCCGATAATGTACTTTCATAGTCCGTACTACCAAAATATACAGCAGTTCCCAGTAACTCTGCACCTGCAACCGAATTAAATTATCTTTGATAGAAATTGTCATCCTCGAACACCACCACAGGACATAGCCAAGTTACTCCGACATTTTATACTATTTTCAGTTTTATAAGAAAATAGGCTGAAAACCCCGGAATTGACACCTCAAAATTTTGAGGATTTTTAGGTGTTAATGTCTTTATAAGCCGGGGATGAAAGCTACAAGAGGGAATTTATAGCTGAGGACAAGAAAACCCTTACACCCAGTCCTCACAGATAGCTTCTGTGCATAAGTCCTGTAACTGCTGTTTCGGCTCAATCCTGACATCTTGCGCCAAAGAAAATTGATGTAATTTTAGTACACCGTATAATTCCAAAAACCTTTATTTAACGTTTAAAACCAATCAAAAGAAGTAGTCTTATGGCACATCTTTTTAGATTATCTAGTTTTATACGGAGAGGTGCAAGATATGAGAATCAGCTTTATCACTAGAATTAGAAACTTTAGCAGTATACGGATGATATCATGTCCGGGTAATAACTTGCGATTAAGCGCCAGTTTGCAGCCACCAATGAAACCCCGTCAAACCACGAATTAAATCTGGCTGTTGGAGTAAAGATTTACACCGATGAAATAAGACATCCTCTAAATCATCGAGCGTCTCAAAAGATTGATTAGCAATTGCTTCGTCCACCAAAGTCCAAAGCATTTCTGCAGGCTGTATTGCAAAGGATAACCCAAAATTGTCATATCTCGCACAGTACCACCAACACCCGCACATTTATCTCCATATAAAGAGTAAGTTGATATTAATCTATCTAACCTGTCTGTTGCTGGAATTGTGTCATCATCTATAAAGGCAATAATTTTCCCTGATGATTTCTGTATACCTATATTGCGAGATATACTAAGATTTTTATGACTTGATATAAATATTTCAATGCTAAAATTAAAGTTTTTTTTGTTCAAGTTTAGCATTCTTCAAGTATCATCATTAGATTAAAAATAGACAGTAACTACTTCAAAATTATTATAATTGATATGATTTAAAGATTCAAGAGTTTTTTGTAGAGAAGCAGAACGATCAGCAGTACAAATAACTATAGATATCAATACACTTGTGTTTGACATAGTTGCAATTATTTCCAAAATGGTTAATGAGAAAAGTTATTTTGCACCTGCGGTTTTATTGGCGAAAATACTCATTTGTAAATATATTTTCAACAACCGATAAAATACTTGCAGACTGTTGATCAGCACATTCATTAAATTCAAATTTACCTGTATGTAACCAGCACCACTAAAAAAATAAACTTTCTTGGCTAAATTGAAATAGAAAATTTCTGGTTTATAGGAGCTACATATTGCCAAATCTACAGGTTTAAAAAAACAAGATATCAACCAGATATAAATCCGATGTCCTAAATTTTTAGGTGGATACCAAAAAGTAAATTTTTCACTTATCTCTAAATCTGTAAATTGACAGATATCTTGATATAGGTAAGATTGTACCAAAACTTTGCCATCATTGGTAATAATTTCAGGCAAAGAATATTCTAGATATGGAAGCTCATCTGCTATTTTACCTTTAACTCCCTTGAGAAAATCTTCCAATCCCCACAAATAAATTTCTGCCAAAAAAGAACGTCCAGTTAATGAATAATAAATTAACTTTGGGAAAAGTAATCGTAGACGCTTTAATAAAAATTGTGGGTGATATTTTTGCCAGCAATAACACAAATTACGCTCATCATAATAACTAATCCAAGGACGATGTTTAAAATCCGGGGAACAATGCCAAACAATAGATGCTGGATGGGCAGCAACAACCCAACCTGCTTGCTTTGCTCTTAAACACCATTCCACATCATCAAAGTGCAGAAAATAATTTTCAAATACTCCTATCTGTTGAATTAATTCATGTCTAAATAATAATGATGCAGCAGCGCAAATATCTACAACTATAAAAGGTTGAACTGCCAATAATTCCTCTGTGGATATAATAGGGTAGTTACCCAAGTAAGTTTTTAAATGTGCTTTTTTTGGATCAATATAACTGCCTATTTCTTGAATAATTTCCGGATGTTCTAGTTTTCTAATTTGAGAACCTACCAAGCCCACTTGAGAATAATTTTGCAAAGTTTCTACTAAAGGAAGTAAAGCTTGGTTATCTAATCGCACATCATTATCTAGTAGCCAAATGTAGTCATAATCAAGTTCACTTAAAAACTTCATTCCATGAGAAAATCCACCAGAACCGCCTATATTTTCACCTGTTTGTAGAACTTTTATTTGGGGATAATGTTCTTGAATATAAGCTTGCGTACCATCAGATGAAGCATTATCAACAACGAAAATATCCAGACATATCCCATGCAAATTTAGTTTATTAGTATCTTCAATTACTGAACAAACGTCTTTAATTTTGTTCCAAGTAACAATAATCGCTGCGACTTTGGCAATCTTCATAAATTATCTATTAAAATCTATAATACCAATACCCATCCACTCTTCAGCAATATGACTAATTTCTAAAATTGAAGCTGACTGACAGTATGATAATTTTATTTCATTCCAACATCTTCTAGTTCCACCATCTAAGTGGTCATACTCGGCCGCATTAATATCATGAAAAGCGCAAATTTTTGCATAACGACCGATATTTAAGAAATCCCTTTTCATGCCATGATATGAATGATCAGCATCAATATAAACAACATCAAATTCTGAGCCTATAAAATCAGCAGATGTTGCAGGAATAGCTTTTTCTAACGGTAAAATAGATGAAAAATACTCCCAATCTCTAAAGTTATCTTGTATATCAACACAGGTGTATTTGAAATTTTCGTTAAATTTAGATAAAACAGCACAGCATAAAACAGAAAAACCTCCATACATTACCCCAATTTCTAGAAATGAATCTGGTTTTTTATAAATACAATAAATTAAAAAATCTACTAACTCTGTGGGAATTTGGATTGAGCCATAATCAGAAGCATTGACATATTGTTGATAAGGAGAATAAAGACTCCATCCCTGATATGGACAGCCATAAGCTTTGATTTTTTCTAACAAAAAATCTCTATTTGCTAATTCTTCTCTGGAAGAAGATAAAATTGATTCAATGACAACTCTCCCCTTCTTTACATCATATTCCAGTGCTGTTTGATTCATGACATCTGAAATATTTTCGATTTTATTTTCAGAATATGAATCTTGCTGTTCTGCATCAAAGTTTTTATAACTTTTTTTTAGATTTTCATGCTCTAGCTTCAGATGCTCATAAGAATTTATTAATTTTTGAAATGCTGTGTCTCTATCACGAATAAAAGCACGGATAGATTTAGGTACTATTAGTGTAAATGAAGTATATAGCAAAGTATTTCTCCTCTAGCAAGGCTTACTAAAATTTAATAAATTTGACTAATTCGGTTTTCAAATACAGTTAAGGCAGCTGCAACAACTTGATCCATGTAATACTCCAGCATTATCATAATAATCATAGGCATTACCGCCAATATGATTGCGAGTGTCTATGACTAAAACTTTGCGATCTAGATGCGTGGCTATACAATTTGCTAAGGTGCAACCTGCAAAACCAGCACCAACTATTAGAAAGTCAAACATATTTTTATACATAGCTTTTATTATTGTTTTTTATTTGATGTTTTCTAAAAAAGTTCTTCAGTAACTGTTATGCCAAATAATTCC
>NZ_LUFH02000161.1 GCF_001586785.1 Sphaerospermopsis aphanizomenoides BCCUSP55 | reverse complement strand
GGGGAGTTGGGGAGAAAACAGAAAATTTCCAATCCACAATTCAATATCCTCTACCATTAAAGGGACGAATTCAATTACATAATTCTGCTTTGGCTTTAGCCACTTTAGAAATATTACAACAACAAGGCTGGCAAATTTCTGAACAGGCGATTATTAATGGGATAGGAAACACCAAATGGCCAGGAAGAATGCAATGGTTCACCTGGAAACATAATAATCAAAATTATCAACTATTAATTGATGGCGCACATAACCCAGCATCAGCAGAAGTTTTAAGAAATTATGTAGATAATTTAAATAGCAAAAATATCACCCAAAACATAAACTGGGTCATGGTAATGTTAGCGACTAAAAATCATGCTGACCTTTTTCAAGCATTACTAAAAACGGGAGATAAATTATATTTAGTACCAGTCCCCGATAATAATTCCGCCAATCTTGATTATTTAAGAAAATTAGCCCATGAAACTTGCCCAGATTTAGGTTTTTGCAGCATCTATCCAGATGTATTCTCCGCTTTAGATGCTGCTTTTACCTCTTCAGACAATCAAGATAACCTAGTAGTTTTATGCGGTTCTCTCTATCTCATCGGCTATTTTCTAGGTAATTGACAATTATCAATTATCAATTATCAATTATCAATTATCCATTACCTATTGTCCCACTGTTGTGCTGCATCTTCTACAGCTTTATCTACAGTTTTCTGTCCTAACATTGCAGCTTGCAGATTTTCATAAATTGCCTTTTGCAAAAGTTTAAAATCTTTAATTTTCGGAGTTAAAACCTCTGCTGTTTGCATTTGTTGGGCGCTGATCATACGTCCCTTTTCTACAGTGGAAGCATCAGCCGGAACTTCCTTAAAATAACTGTCAGATAATGCTTTAACCGTTGAAGGTAAAACATTTGCAGCTTTAGCAAAAGCTAATTGATTTTCATCATTAGTCACGAACAAGGCAAATTTAACTGCTGCATCAGGGTGTTTGCTGGCACGGGGAATAACAATATTCATCACCGCCACATTTTTCTTACCTGTATCACCGGTAATTTGAGGTGCGATCGCAGAAGCTTGAGCAATTTTGGGTGCATTATTAGATATTGTCTTCAGAAACTCAGGCCCAGAAGCTAAAAACGCCGTTTCTCCAGATTGGTATAAATCAATTGCATGACGGTGGCCTTGTGTCAATGATTCTTTAGGTAGTAATCCTTGCTTATACAAATCTACCCAATACTGAAAAGCTGCTTTTCCTTGTGGTGTGTTAAAACCTGCTTTACCTTCACTATTTACTAAAGTGACACCCATTTGTACAAATGATTCCAACACCTCACCAGAATCTTGGGGTACAAAAGTGGCAAAAAAGGCGTATTTACCAGTTTTATCTTTAATTTGTTGCGCCGCTTGCGCTAATTCTGCATAAGTCGCAGGTGGTTTTGTGATACCAGCTTGTTTTAACAAATCAGTGTTATAAATAGTTAACCTTGTGGTGAGATACCAGGGAATACCAAAACTCTTGCCATTGAGGGTACTAGCTTGCCAAATATTAGGCAAATAAGAAGAACGAGCTTCACTTGGGACTTTCGCATCTAAATCTAACCAAGCATTTCGTCCAGCCAATTGGGACGCAAAATCTGGGTTAAGGTTAACAACATCTGGTGGCGTTTTTGCGGAGACAGCTGTTAAAATCTTGTTCTCCATTGCTGCCCAAGGCACATCCACCCACTTGACTTTGATACTGGGGTTTTGGGATTCAAAAGTCGTAATTAGACTTTGGAAGTAGTTAGTAAATTGAGGTTGGAGTTGCATAGTCCAAAACTCAATACTTGCAGCTTCTGAAGCAACTGGGTTTGAACTTGTGCCAACATTACCTGTGCTGCAACTTACTACCCAACTAGTAAGTAAACCCAGCATAGCCCAAATAATTAAGTGTTGGAATTTTCGTAATCTAATCATCGTGGTAATATTTTTACGATTAAAAGGGGTGAAAAACTTATGCAGAAATGTCGAGATTATAGGATATATAGATTACTTAGTAAGTTTAGGTGACAGGGAAGAAGATGGGGAGTAGGGGAGCATGGGAGATGGGGAGTCATCAAGTCAAAAGTCAAAAGTCAAAAGTCAAAAGTAATAAATCTTGCCTTCTGACTTCTGCCTTCTGCCTCCTGCCTCCTGCCTTCTGCCTTCTGCCTTCTGCCTTCTGCCTTCTGAACTCCTTATTTTTAAAATTTTCCATTTAGCAATCTAGCAGGTAAAACTGTGGTAAACGTCTTAAGTAATTTCAATCTTGGTAATCTCAGTAATCTCCTTGGGAAATCTAATAAAGGCGTTGGCATTGAGCTTGCACCAGAAAGAATGAACATAGTTCAGCTACGTAAGCAACGCCAAGGCATAAAGCTGGAATCTTTGACAACCATACCAGTTCCAGAGGGGATAATTGTTGATGGTCAAATCAACGATCCTCCCAGGATGGCGGAAATCATCCAACAGGGAATGGCTGAAAGTAAAATTAAAGCTTCCCGTGTTGCCACTTGTATTCCTGGACGGGATGCGATCGTGCGTGTCATTCCTGTTCCAGCAGAGTTGGATAATAAAGAGTTGCGGGAGATGGTGCTTAACCATGAAGCCGCATTATATCTACCTTATCCCAGAGAAGAAGCTGATGTAGATTATCAGAAATTAGGGTACTTTGTAGATGAGGATGGCATTGAAAAAGTTCAAGTGCTTTTAGTTGCCACTCGTAAGGAAATAACAGACACCTATATTAATACTTTTGCTGAAGCAGGATTAAAAGTTGATGTTTTAGAAATTAACAGTTTTGCGCTGATTAGAACTATTAGAGATCAGTTGAGACTATTCGGACCTCAAGAAGCAGCAGTATTAGTTGATATTGAGTTTGACAGTACAGAAATTGCCATTATTATCAATGGAGTACCACAATTTTCCCGGACAGTGCCAATAGGTACATATCAATTGCAAGCTGCTTTATCCAGAGCTATGAACTTACCTATATCACGAGATATGGATATGTTGATGGGTATGACTATTCCCACAAGTTCTATGGATGTGGTCAGAAGTGGCACTACTGGTATTAATCCTGGAATGGCTCCTATGTTAAAAATACTAGGAGAATTGTCAGATGAACTGCGCCGTTCTATAGACTTTTACATCAATCAGAGTGACGGTTTAGAAGTAGCGCAGATTCTACTTGCTGGGACAGGAGGAGGACTGCAACAGCTAGATGAATTCTTCACTCAAAGATTAGGTTTTCCTACTACGCAAATAGATCCAATTCGGGATTTATCTTTGCAAGTAGAAACTGAAAAATATCCCCCCGTGCAACGTCCTGGCTTGGGGATAATACTTGGTTTAGGAATGCGGGAGGCATAACGAAATGTATAGTCTGGATATTAACTTTCTTAAAGACCGAGCGCCTACAGAAATTAGTGAGGCTAAACCTGTCAAACAACCAATTAGCCTGGGAGAGTTAACACCAGTGTTTATAGGATTGGGTGTAGGTTTATTTTTTCCTGCTTTGACTTTTGGAGGGTTGTGGTTTTTAAACGCCCAAAATGATGGTTTGAGCAAAAAAATAGCCCAACTAGAGCAGGAAGGTAAGGATTTAGACGGTAAAATAGCTGACATTAAGAAAATAAAGGATGAAACAGCAGGTGTAAAAGACCAAACACAAGCTTTGGTGACAGTGTTTGATCAGATCCGTCCTTGGTCAGCGATGTTACAAGATTTGCGCGATCGCATTCCTGCAAATGTGCAAGTTGAAAATATCAGGCAAATTCCACCTGTGATTCAAGCCCCAAATGCCACAGGACCAAAACCTAGTAATCCTGCGGGTTTATTAGAAATTAGCGGCTACGCACGCTCTTTTAGTGATGTCAATGACTTTCTACTGAGTATGGGACAATCTAAGTTATTAAATGCCGCAGAAAGCGGAATTAGTACCGCAGAGTTAATTGATGCACCTCCGATCACTGGTGCTGTTCCACCTGAAGATAAGTCTGGAGTTAAACTCAAACCACCTCAAGTGGTTAAGTACACCATTAAAGCTAGTCTGAGTAGTGTGCCAGCATCCGAATTAATTCGAGAATTAGAACAAAAAGGTACAGTTGGATTAGTAAAAAGGATTCGTAGCCTTCAAGAAACAGGAGCGATCGCCAAATGACACTGAGTGATGATTTAAATTTTTCTCAACAAAACACCAACTTTGATGATGTCGCATCATCCTATCCAGTGGCTTTTGGTATTACTTTTACACCAAAAATTATTGGGATAGTAGTTGGCATGATAGGAGTTGCGGCCACTGGTTACATGATCATGAATATGGTCATGCCAGCTTGGGATAACTTTCAACAGTTGCAAACAAAAAGCACCGATTTGCAGGGGCAAGTTGACCAAAAGAGACTCCAAGCCAAACAAGCTGACAAGGTAAAAACAGAGTTAGCTGATGCCAAGAAGCAACAAGTCCAAGTTTTAGCTTTGTTTGCTAACGAAAAAAGTTTGGATACCTTGTTGATGGATACCAGTCGCTTGGTAGATTCTAGCAATGCTCAAGTCATTGCCAGTAATGCCGTCAGAGCCAAACTCAAACGGTTTGTACCAGCAGCAGATAAAGCAGAAATTATTACTGATAACAGTTTGGGAGAAAAAGTTAACAATAAGCTCAAACGCAGACTCATTAAAGTGGAAATAGAAGGCAATTTTGAACAAACTCAGTCAATCATGCGTAATATTGAGCGTTTACAGCCTTTATTACTCGTTCAAAACTATGACTCCAAATTAGTACCACCAGAGGTAGAGAAAACAGAAGAGAAAAAGAAAGAAGTACGGACTGGAATAGGTAAATTGTCAACTTCTTTTGACCTAGTGGCATTAATGCCATTAACAGCCGAAGAAACAGCAGAACTGGCAGCAAAAGCCGCTCCCCCAGCCCAGTAGTCACCATCAAAATTCCTGAGTGCTGATTGATAACTTAAATATAAATTCAATGCACTCTTGATTAACAACTAAACATTGACATACTCCCCGCCCTAAAAGTTTGGAGATTCTTTCTTTCAAACAATAGTTGCAGTTTCATACCGTCTGACACTATCTCGCCCAACAGACAATACCCTGCCTGTTTGCACTCTTGTATCAGCAAGCCGTCTCCGGACGGGGAACTTTAAACCCATTTTTTCGGTAAGAATTCAGAAGTCAGGAATCAGGATTCAGAATATTTGATCAATCGCTAGATGATCAATGAGTGATTTTTGGCATAACTGTTAAAAAGCTGAATGCTGAACGCTGATAGTTGAATGCTTACACTAAACATACAGACTGTTTTTTATTTAATGTGAGGAATGAACTGTGAAACAAGTTCATAGTAATGTTTTAATCTCAAGTGCAACTGCTTGTTTACTCTTAGCAGCCCAGCCCGCTTCGGCACAGACTACTCAAATCACAGAAGTACAACTAAGTCCTGCTGAGGGAGGAATTAGTGTAATTTTAAAGACTTCTTCGGGTGAGAAACCCCAAGTGTTTACCACAAAACGGGGTAACGCCCTAGTCGCAGATATTATTAATACTCAACTGCGTCTACCACAAGGTAACAATTTCCGTCAAGACAACCCTGCTCCTGGCATAGCATCTGTAGAAGTCAATCAATTAAATCCTAACAGTGTGCGTGTGACAGTAACTGGCAGTGACAGCGCACCGAATAGCAAGCCCGTCATGCGTCAAGACAACAGTTTGACTCTGGGCTTTACTTCCAGCACAGATACCACAGCATCGACAACACCAACCACAACACAAAATACAGATACCACCACAGCCGCAGCCACAACCCCTGCTGCAACTCCAGCCGAACCGGGTAAAAAGCCAGAAGTGTTAGTTCCTAACCCAGAAGTAACAATTGATGGTAAACCTGCACAACCAGCAGGTCCAAATCAACCTTACAATTTAGCTCCTCCCTTCTTACCCAGAGCAGTTGCACCCCCAGTCGGCGATATCACAGTATCTAACATTGATACCTCTCCTACCAGTATTGATTTAGGAACTCAGGAAAGAGTCCCACGTTTGGTATTAAGAGATGCACCAGTCAGAGAAGTGCTGTCACTTCTAGCTCGTGCTGCTGGTATGAACGTAGCTTATATAGGTAGCGAAGGAGCAACGCCAGCCCCTGGAGGCCAACCAGGTGTTACCACCAGCCAGACTATTTCTCTAGATATTGAAAATGAACCAGTGCAAGATGTATTTAACTACGTTTTGCGCTTGAGTGGTTTAGAAGCTAACCGCAGTGGGAGGACGATTTTTGTTGGGGCTAAATTGCCTAATTCCACCCGTGATAATGTGATGCGGAGTTTGCGACTGAATCAGGTAACGGTAGGCGTGGCTTTAAACTTCTTGGTGGCTTTGGGTGCTGAAAGTGCCGTCAGTCGTGAAAGATTAGTTACTAGCGTGAATGCTGTACCTGTAGGTGGTGCTGCTAACGCCGCCATTACTCAAACTCAGACCACTACAGAAACAAAAGTGGAGACGCAACGAATTGACTATCGGGATTCAGTACCCTTACTCAGAGGGTTGCAAGCATCTGGAGACGAACGGACAAATTCTGTTACCTTAGTTGGTACTCCTAAAATGGTTGAGATGGCCATATCTCAATTAACTCAGCTTGATGTCCGTCGTCGTCAGGTGGTGGTTAACGTCAAAATTATTGATGTCAACCTTTTAGGTATTCAAGACTATAACTCTAGTTTTGCCTTTGGTATTGGTAATAACTACTTCTCTAGTGATGGTGGTGCAGCTACTTTTAACTTTGGAGGTTCAAGACCACCTACTAGTAGTGAAGTAGCAAACAGTATCACTGATACACCTGTAATTACAAATCCAATTACAGGACAGCCTTTCTTAAGTCCTACTGATACTACAGACTTGTCCTCAGTCACGGCAGGTACTACAATAGTTAACAACTCTTCATCACCGTACATTACTAGTATAAATGGTAATACTGTGATAATTCCTCCTGGACAGGTTCAGACATTTGCAGGGACAGCTGGTACATCAACCGTACCTACGCCTCTTTCCCCTGCAACTTCAAATCCCTTGCAGCCAGGTTTTACAGAAATTACCCCGCCCACAAATATTATTACAAGCGTTACAAACGGTACTACTCCTGGTTCTCAAATAGTAACAACCGCACAAGGTACAGCTGGCACTGCAACAGCAGCTTTACCTTCTTTGTACAAATTCCCCAGACGATTCCTTGCAAGTTTACAAGCTCAGGTACAAAGTGGTAATGCCAAGATTTTGACTGACCCAACCCTAATTGTGCAAGAAGGACAGGAGGCTACAGTCAAGTTAACCTCAGAAGTGTATGGAGGTATTAGAGTTACAGACACACTGAGAGAACCGATCATCAAGGAAGCGGGTTTAACTCTAGGAGTTAAAGTAGAAAGAATTGATGACAATGGTTTTGTATCCTTGTCTGTTGCACCCACTGTATCTGCATTTGCTGGTACTTCACCAACTCCTGATGGCAATATTGCCCTATTAGCTGCCAGAAGTCTTGCATCTGGTCAACTACGCTTGCGAGATGGTCAAACACTCATTCTCTCAGGTATTATCCAAGACCAAGACAGAACAACTGTTTCCAAGCTACCTATTTTGGGTGATATTCCTCTGCTGGGTTCCTTATTTAGAAAAACAAACAGAACTAATGAACGTAGAGAGGTAATTGTATTACTCACACCGCAGGTAATGGATGACTCAGAGCGTTCTGCTTATGGTTATAACTACAATCCTAGTCCACAGGTGCGGCAAATCCTTGAGCGCCGTGGCTTGAAGGTTCCCAATAATCGGTAGATTGTTTGGGGAGATGGGGTGGTAGGGAGAGAGTTTATTGCATTTTGTTCAAAAGTCACAAAGTGCAAATTATAGGAGCAACAGCTTACAAAGATGGGTAATGGTGGGATTAAAAGTCATAGAGATTTAGAAGTTTATAAAATGGCTTTTGATGCCTCTATGACTATTTTTGAGGCTTCAAAAAAATTTCCTGTTGAAGAGAAGTATTCTCTGACAGATCAAATTCGTCGTTCATCTGGCTCTGTTTGTGCTAATTTGGCGGAAGCTTGGCGTAAGCGACGTTATCAAGCTGCGTTTATATCCAAACTTAGCGATTCAGAAGCAGAAGCGGCAGAGACGCAAACCTGGATAGAATTTGCAGTTAAATGTCACTATCTGGATATTGAGACAGGACGAAAACTGTATCACACCTACAACCAAATTCTCGGTAAACTAGTCAATCTGATCAACAACTCCTCCTCCTGGGTGATTAAACCTCACAAAAACTAGTCTTCTATCACCCCACCACCCCAACTCCCCAAC
>NZ_LUFH02000160.1 GCF_001586785.1 Sphaerospermopsis aphanizomenoides BCCUSP55 | reverse complement strand
TGTATTAAAAATCTCTCATCTTCTCCTTTTCCCACATAATATTACTATTTTGGAGATGTCTAATAAATTAGCAATTCGCATTGGTAATTGAGCATCAATCAAGAATTTCATGAAACTAATTGGAGGATACTTTTAACTTGAGTGAGTCGAGCAGCAAAGCTGAGAACTGCTAAAATCTCTTCGTATTCTAAATCATCATAATCTTCTAAAATATCATCAATATTCATGCCTGAACTCAAAAGTTCTAAGATCATTTCCACCGGATAGCGCAATCCACGAATACACGGTTTACCATGACAAATATCATGGTTAATTGTTATTCTATTTAATAGAAGGTTATTCATGATATTAGATGTTATGTTGGCACTAAATTAATTGTACTTGATTTTTCGAGTTCTATGATAATAGAAAAAAGCGAAATGAAAGTCAGTTTTGCGCGATGCCTGCGGCGAGCGTAGCGATCGCACTTTATCAATCTAACCAATAAGCGATCGCCCCCGACTCAAAACCAAAATATCACAATATTATCCGTTCCCATGATTTGTTATGGAGCAAATCGCCTAATTCCCAGTAACTATTTTATCCTAAGTAAACATGGCTTAAAGCACTTTATCTGCCAGCCTTTAAAACTTGTTCGGCTGTCAGTTTGAAATTTGGGAATGTCGGCGAAGTAATGGGTTGATTGCCTCGAATCTGCTGAATTTCATACTCTCCTTGGACTAAGGTACAAATAGAAAGAGTAGGTTGTTTCGGTTTCCCAATATGTCGAGTCCCACCTAGACCCGCATAATCTGCAATCCAATATTCAGGAATACCTAAAATTGCGTAGTCTTCGACTTTACGGGCATAATCGTTTTGCCAGTTGCTACTAACTACTTCCATCACAAATTTAATCGAACTACCCAGCGTGAGGATTGATTGGTCATTCCAAAGTAGTTCTTTCGCAAGTTCATTGCGATCTACAACCATAACATCGGGTCGAAATGCTGTCATACCCAAGTTAGAAGGACGTAGTAATCCTCGCTGAAGGACAAACCAATTTAAACATAAGGCATCAATTTGGGCGCAGATTTTTGTGGTGGTAAAAGCTGAAACTTCTTCATGGTAGCCTGTTGGTTCCAAATCAAACACCTCTCCATCAATCAATTCGTAGCGGTTACTGTCACCATAACGGACGATAAAATCGCCAAAACTTAGTAACTGCTGTTGTATTGGTATTTCGGTTGCAATGGTCATAGGTCAACTTAGCCCCATCAATATCATCACTTTAGCATTTTCGCTAAATCCATCTACTCCGAATTAAAAAGCGATCGCTATTCCTGTGAGTCGTAAGTTTTAGGCGATCGCCATATACAGTTTCATGGTTTTCTTATTTCCGATTCTTTCTGATTCTATTTTTAACGTAATGTGCAACCAAGCGATCGCGTTGATATATGTAAATAAAAATATTTTTTTGTATCTTTTTGCTTTAAATGTATGAATATTATCTAAAAGTCTCTACCTAATCTACTTATTTAGATGATTAGACTTATAGTGACATTGGGTAAACATAGTTCTGTCGCAGTGCGGATTGGCTGCGCGTTAAAAATACTGTAAGTAGAATGAAATCTCAAATATGACACGTCAAGATAACTTTACTCGCCAAATCCAAATCAAATTAGCAGAAAGAGCAACGTATATGTGCAGCAATCCTGCCTGTATGCGTATCACTGTCGGACCTTGCGATGCTGACCCAAACAAATCTACCAAAACTGGTGAGGCAGCTCATATCTGCGCTGCTTCACCAAATGGACCTCGATACGATTCATACCAATCTCCAAGCGATCGGAAAAGTATCAAGAATGCATTATGGTTATGTGGTTCGTGCGCTGACTTGATTGACAAGAATAATGGGCAGGATTACTCGGTTTCTCAATTACAGAAATGGAAGCGAGACCATGAGAACTTGATGAAGTCGTTGGTTGAATCTGGTTTCAACCCACTCAGAAAATTATCACCATTAGGTATTCAAGTCTCGGTTGCTGAAAGACTGGTTAAACTGCTGGAAAGCAAAGGTGTACTTTTCGTGCCATATTCGCAGGAAGACCAAGATCATGTTGTGCGTTCTCTCTCAGATTTACGGGATGCCCTGCTTAAGCTCAGAGAAGAGGTGCAATACGATTCACCTCTTGACTTGCGTATCAAGGCGATGATTGATGCTTGCCGTTATTACATGAACAACAACAAAGGCTTGGTGACTAGCCAGTTGGAGGAATCTTTGGGTGAACTCAGAAAGGTATTCGGCATCCACCTGAAACAGATGAAGGAGCAATACAACTTGAATATTGGAAGTCCTTTATCATCCATCTTCCCCCAGCCGTAAATATGACGTGTCAACCGTTAGGCAGAGTATAAAAATAACTTAAGCAACTTGCTTGTTAGATTTATTTTAGATATTGCTTGTCTGCCATACCTAGTCTAATTTCAGTGCGATCACTGATCTTGTAGGTTGGGTTGAGGTGACGAAACCCAACATTGCCTTTATTCCTTACCTTAATATTTCCTCGCGAATAAAATCGGAGTTCTCACTTCGTCAGAGAGAGAGATTGCAGTAACTCGACAATATTGTTTCAATGCTTGTATAGCTCAAATTTTGAGTCTAACCAAATAATCCGAAAAACATCTTGAATGCGATACCCCACCATTGCGGCAACTCCTGAAAATCGTATGGCAATAAAAAAATCTACATCTGCTGTTATGTGATTAGGGATAGGAGCTTTGATACTTTTTCGATCAATTTTTTCAGCACCTAATCCATGCCGAGGTGCTGCCCAAATTTGTTGCCAAGTCATCTGACTACGTTTTCTCAGCGCTTTTGCAAAATCAGCTTGTTGCTCTCTTGTACATTGCTCTAGACCATAATCACTCTCTAAATATCTAAGGCAAAAAACAGGATGACAGTCATTATAGTTAAGAACTTTGTCTGATGAAGGCTCTGTAATCCTGCCTTTTACTTGGGGCTGGCTTATAGCAGGAGGGTTAATTCTCTTACTTTTACCTTTTGGCATTAACCCACCGATATCTGACTTTTAAAATAATCACGCATCAGGTCATGGGTAATTGTTTGATTTAGCTCTGTACTTATCCAAGGCTTTTCCTGATGGGTGATGTTAGCTAAGACAGTACCAGTGTATTTACCATAGACCCCATAAACTTCATCAATTAGCTCCCTGTCAGTTACACCAATAATTTCAGGATTAAAATCATCTGACTCTGGTAAAGCATTGCGACCATATTTCTTATACAAATGATAAACAGGCTCTACAACGGGACCATATTGCCAAGCTTTAATTTCTTCATCAAAAATAGGCTTATCAAAAATTGCCAAATGAAACCCTTGAATGTAGTACAGTAATTTTTGTAGCTTAAGGTTTGTCATCATGCCATCTTCTTCGAGGTTGGCGTAATGAATCAAATATTGTGCTATGTCTGATACGTTATACATTGTGCAACTCCTTAAGCTGTATAAGATCTATCACTTAATGTCAAGAAATTAATACTTGAGTAGAAGCTAGAATGATCCAAAACTTTATTATAAATTATAAAAAATTAACTTACCAGTTTGAGCATACTTTCGCATAGCCCAAGTCTTTTTACTGTGTATCGTCACACCTTAAGAGTCCACTGTCAACGTCATATAGAAATGATTAATGACTGTTGCCGTATCACATAAGTTTTTTTGCATAAAAAAGCTAAAAAATTAGTGTGATAGCGAAGTGCTGCTGCAAGCAGTTCGCTGATCTTGTAGGTTGAGTTGAGGTGACGAAGCCCAACATTGCCTTTATTCCTTACCTTAATATTTCCTCGCTAATAAATCGGAGTTCTCACTTCATCAAAGAATTGTGGTTTAATTACTCGACTGAGGAAAAACTACCGCAGAGTCAAGCGCGATCGCATCAATTATCCATCTGTTAAAGGGTTTGCGGTATTGCGATCGCTTTTCCTGTGAGTCATGATTATTAGGCGATCGCTATTACTGTGAGTCGTGATTTTTAGTTAATAGACATCAAATTCTCAAAAGGATGACGATTTTTCCAGCGGTAAGTATTAAAGTCCCGAAAATCAACAGATAGAATCCGCCCATGCCCCAAATGTTCGGCAAGAATAATCAATGAAGCGTCCGCTAAATCCATTGGCAGAGAACTATATTGATTCATCAATTCACTGATTCTTTTCCCATCTTGAACTTTGAGATCAAAAACCTCAAAAGCACCAATTTCTAAGCTATGAATAAACGTCTGTTGAGCATTTGTGCCTGTACGTTTCAAGAGAATATGACAAACTTCTGTAATCACACACCATGTTGTAACCAGAGGCTCATCAATCGTATCTAGAACTTCTTGAGCGAGAACATGATAATCATCACGGCGATTGATTAGTGCTATCCAAAAGCCAGAATCAACGATGACCATATTTTTCGTTAAGACTTTCAGTGAGATATTGCTTGTAATTAACCGACAAATCAGAGTCCCCTTCAGCACAACCAATCAGCCCTGATTCTCTAAGGAGTTGCAAAGGTTTTACAGGGGATTCTTGATGTAATTTTTCATAATAAAGATCGATCGCCACTTTCATAATGTCAGACACACCTTGATTTGTCCGCTGGCGAATGTAATTAAACTTACTAGCGCGATCGCTATCGAGCCTTGCATTAACTCTCATATTTTTGCTTGTCATAACTCTGTATGACAATACTATAGCTCAAAAAATTCAAAGTTAAGTAGTTCTCAAATAGTTTCCTTATAGGGCGATCGCTCCTCTCGCCGCAACTGATCGCCCCCAACTCAACACCAAAATATCACAATATTGTCTAGTTTAATGCTTTTTTATACATTGAGTGCCTCACAATTAGATATCTTACACAATCTGACGTAATGCTTCAATTGTCAGATGATTTCAATTTAATCCCCAAAACCTGAGTATAAGCACCTCTGGCTTGAGTTACCCCAATTGTACGTTCGGCTGATTCTATCATCGGACGACGCAAACTCACAACAATAAACTGCGCTTGTTGTGCCTGTTGTTTAATCATTTTCGCTAATCTTTCCACATTTGCCCCATCCAAAAACATATCTACTTCGTCAAAGGCATAAAATGGGGACGGACGATAACGTTGTAGGGAGAAAATAAAACTTAATGCAGTTAAAGATTTTTCTCCCCCGGACATGGAAGCAAGACGTTGTACAGGTTTTCCTTTAGGGTGTGCAACTAAATTTAAACCACTATTAAAGGGATCTTCTGGGTTATCCAGTTGTAAATAACCATCACCGTCGGAAAGGGTAGCAAAAATTGATTGGAAGTTTTCGTTTACTGCGTCAAAGGCTTCTTTAAAAGCGATTTGGCGTAAGGTGGTAAAGTTTTCTATTCTTAATAATAATTCTGTCCGTTCGCCTTCTAAGGTTTGTAATTTCTCCGTCAGTTCCTGGAGACGACTTTGGACTTTATCATAGTCTTCCAACGCCAACATATTGACGGGTTCCATTGCCTGTAAGCGTTTAGCAAGACTCCGTAGTTCTTTTTGCAATTCCTCTAAATCAACTTGAGCAGGAACTTCCGGGAGGGGATTGGGTAATTCTGCGCTTAAATCTCGCAATTGAGTTTGTAATGCGGTTAAATCTTCCCGGCGTTTTTGCTGGGTTTCTTGTAGTTTCTCAATTTCCCATTGTAATTGTTGCTGACGCAAGAGGAGCGATCGCACTGCTGTTTCTGTTGCATCCCGTTTCTTTTTCTCTTCCCCCAAATTCTCTTCTAATTGCCGCAAATTAACTTGAATTTCCGCTATTTGAGTGCTGAGTGCTGAGTGCTGAGTGCTGAGTGCTGTCAGTTGATTTTGTTGTGTTTCCTGTTCTTGTTGATATTCAATAACTCGCTTTTGCGCTTCTTCTATTTTCTCTTGTAAACGCTGTTGTTGATTTTCTAAATTCTTTACTTGTTGTTGTGCATCCCTTAAAGCAGTTTCTTTTTGTTGTAATTGTGCTTCTTGAGTTTTAATCACTGCTTGGATTTGTTGCCATTCGCTGGGAGTTTGGGAAGCTTCCAATTCAGACAAAGTATGTCGTAATTGTTGCAACTGATTTTCTAAACCTGGTAATTCCCGATCCAAAACTTCCAGACGAGATTGGGCAGAGGTGAATTTATCGGTATTTTGGGATAATTGAGCGCGAGTTGTTTCTAACTGCGTAGTTAAAGTTTTGACATCCTTCTTTAACTGTTCTAAATGTAACTGTTGTTCCCTTCGTGCTTGACGTGCTTCCGTCAGTTCCTGGGAAAGCTGCTTACTACTAGTAGATAAATGAGATATCGCTTCTAAACAACGATCTAAAACGCGGTCAATATCTGCCAATCTGGTCTTTAAACTGGTAACTTCCTCTGATTCCTTAGCTTCCCCTGTGCCAAATTTTAACGCCGAACGCTGAGTATTACTACCCCCAGTCATTGCACCGCTAGTTTCCAATAATTCCCCATCTAGAGTGACAATGCGATAAAGACCGATTTGTTTTCTAGCTTGTTCTAAAGTTGCAAAAACCACCGTATTACCAAAAACATACTTAAAAACCTCTTGATAACGGCGATCGCACTCTACCAAATTCATCGCATATTCAACAAAGCCATCTGCATAACGCAAAGTTAAATCTGGCGTAAATTTGGGCGCTTGAATTTTATTCAGAGGTAAAAAAGTTGCCCTTCCTGCACGTTTTTGTTTTAACAACTCAATCCCCGCCGATGCAACCCTGTCATCTTCCACCACAATATGTCCCAAACGCGCACCCGCAGCAGTTTCCAAAGCCAAATGATAGCGGGATTCTACCTTACCCAGTTGCACCACCAACCCACACAAACCAGGTAAACCAGATTGCAGAATTACCTTACTCGCCTGCGTACCCTGAACTTCCTGCTGTGCTTGGGCTTGTGCTTCCAATTTATCTAACTGGCGTTGTTTTTCTCGCTGTTCCTGCAAAAGTCGCTTTTGGGTTTCCTGTTGAATTTGCAACTCTTGTTCCGTCGCCGCCAGATTTTCAGCTAAATTTTGAATAGGGACGCTAGAAGCATTAAATTCCGTTTCCAGTTGATGAAATTCAGCTTGTTTTCCTGCCAATTCCGGTTCTAAAGTGGCAATTAACTCCGATTCCTCTTGAATAAGTTGCTGTAACTGGGTATTTCTTTCTCGCAGTTGTGCTTGTTCCGTGCGTTGAGGTTCAAGCGTTTGCAGTAAAGTTTCAATTTGCCGATTTAAAGCCGTTTGTTGCTGAACCCAAGCTTCCGAAGCAGTCGCAATTTCCGCCGCAGCTTGACGAGAAGCTTCTAAAACTTGTTGTGCATCATTCCGTTCATTTTGTAGAGACGCTACCTGTGCAATTTCTACATCCTGTTGTTGAACAGCTTGTGCTAGAGAAAGCTGATATTGCTGAATTTCCTGCTGAGTTTGAGATAAACGCCTTGCAACTTCTTGTAAAGCCGTTTCTAACTCCCGTTGCTGACGTTGGACTTGCTTACGTTCCGCTTCCTGAGTAGCTAAGTTAGACTGTACCGCCAAAAGTTCCTCTTCCCCTAAAGCTTTGACACGAGAATTAAGTTCCTCAAGTTCAGCAGTCTTGTGAGAAATTTCCCTGGTGACAGCTTCAAGCTGGGTAGTAAAATCCGTAAAAGACAGTTCACCAGCTTGAATTTGGGCTATTAACTTTTCCTGCTGTGCTTGGAGAGAACGCCAAGATAACACAGCTTCCCAAGACTGCTTATGAACAAACTCCGTCCGTAACTTTTGATATCTTTCTGCCTTCGCCTTATCTTGACCCAAGCGATCGCGCTGTACAGTTAACTCAGTCTCAATAATCCGACAACTATCTTCCCTTTCCTTCACCTCGTCCAAAGTTGACTTAGCTTGAATAATCTTCCGATCATAAGCCGCCACCCCGGCCAATTCATCAATAATTTCCCGACGTTCCCGCGCATTCATCGAGATAATGCTAGTTACATCCCCCTGTAACACCACATTATACCCTTCAGGATAAATCCGCAGTTCCTGCAACTCTTCATGTAACTCCGACAGAGTACAAGCAGCACCATTAATATAATAATTCGATGTATAAGTCCCTTGCTGCGTCACCCTCAAACGCCGGGTAACACTCCATTCTGTTGGGGACTGGGGACTGGGGACTAGGGACTGGGAGTTATTGTCCTCTTCCTCCCCTGCTTCCCCTGCTTCCCCTGCTTCCCCTGCTTTCCCTTCTTCCCCTTCTTCCCCTTCCTCCCCTACTTCCTCCTTTTTCCCCTTTGCCTCTTTGCGTGCTATTCTTTCCCGCAACTTAAACGTCACCCTCTCACTACCTTCCCAAACCGAACGTCCCTCCTTCT
>NZ_LUFH02000015.1 GCF_001586785.1 Sphaerospermopsis aphanizomenoides BCCUSP55 | reverse complement strand
GGCTTAATCAGATACTAGATCCAGAATAATCTTAATCTTTTATATAAAACTATTCAAAATGCAAAACAATCTTTAGGTTTACCAGTTCTGACACCTACACAGCTAGTAATTAAATTAGCCTCTGGAGAAATTTAGCTATGAGTATATTAACACTGAGATTACCAGAAACACTACACCAACAGTTAATCAAGTTAGCTGAAACTGAAGGTGTTTCTTTGAATCAATATATAGTTTATGCTTTAACTCGCCAAGCTGTATCCACAGACTTCATTCAAGCATTACCAGAAAAAGAAATAGTTGATCAAGAACAGAGTTTTAAAACACTGTTACAAGGATTAGGAAAAGCCTCCGAAAATCAAATTAAATCTGTTTTATCTGAACGTGAAGTAGTACAACCAGAAGCAGAATTAACTTCTGAAATTATCGCTTCTCTTCAACAACGAATAAGTAACACGACTAGAATGTGAACCAAAAAACACACAAACTAAATAATTGGGTATCGCTATCATGGTAAATTGATACACAGTTAAGCCCTGATAACTCTATAAAAATATGCAAAACAGAAACAGTAGCTTTCTAGTTGGTAACACCAACGGCGATAATGTTCTCATCTTCGATGCTGCCACAGGTAACTATGTAGGAGAGTTTATCACTGCTGAAGAGGGTGGACTTGATCACCCAGACACCTTACTGTTTGGCCCTGATGGAAACGGTGATGGAAAAAGTGACCTTTATATAGCCAATGGTGCAGAAGCAGAAACTTCTTCGATATTGAGGTTTGACGGTCAAACTGGGGAATTTATTGATGTATTTATCGGCGATAATGCAGATACAGATGAGGATGAAACTGGTGGTTTAATTCGTCCCTATGGTATTGCTTTTGGACCCGATGGAAATCTGTATGTTGCTAGTTTCCTCACTGACCAAATATTACGCTATGACGGTGTAACTGGAGAATTTATTGATGTTTTTGCCCAGGGAAACGGTCAACCAGGGGGCTTAAATGGACCCAACGGCCTACTTTTTATTAATGGTAGTCTTTATGTTACTACCCAAGGAAGTGTAGCCACAGTTGATCCTGATACCGGAGAAGCTTTCCCCGATTTTAGTGCAGGTCTTCCTAGTCAAATTTTACGCTATGACTCACTGACAGCAGGAACAACACCCACAGTTTTTGCTACACCTGAACCTTCACCTGATAGCTTTGATTTTGTTAGCCTACTCGGTCTAGCTGTTGGTGAAGATGGTGATTTGTATGTCAGTGATTTTGCCAATGGTATTCTACGCTATGACTTGGAAACTGGGGATTTAATAGATTCTCTTTCTACAAATTATACAACCGATACGCCCCCCAGTAATAATTTTATTGGTGGTTTGGATTTTGCTCCTAATGGTGATTTATTGGTTGTGGGTTTTGATGTTACCACTACAGAGGGTGCAATTCTCCAGTATGATTCTGAAGCTGGTTCACCAGTTGACCCACTGGAAGTTTTAGTTCCTACAGACCCCATTCTTGCACGTCCTGTTGGCATAACTTTTTTCCCCACGGAAAGCAATTTAGTATTTGGAACTCCTGAAGAGGATGTTTTAATCGCAGGTGTAGATTTAGAAGCTGTTGCAGATATTGTCTTTACTGGTGCTGGTGATGATGAGGTTGATTTAGCAATCAAAGACTATGCTAGTAATAACCGAGTATTCTTAGGTAGTGGTAGTGACATTATAGATGTTAATGACCGGGATAAAGCTTTTGGTGGTTCTGGAGATGATATTTTTGATGCGTCCGATGCTAAAGGTGGTAGTCGTTTATCAGGTGGTGCTGGGAATGATACCTTTTATCTGGGTAGTGGTGACAGGGTTTTAGGTGGTGATGGAGATGATAAGTTCATTGTCCAGACAGGTGGTAGTAATTTAATCAGTGGTGGTGCTGGTGCTGATGAATTCCAAATTGTCACCGCTGAACTACCAGAAGCAGCTAACACAATTTTAGATTTTCAGATTGGTATTGATGTTATCAGTATCGGTGGTGCTGCTGGACTTGGTATTTCTGCTACAACTTTAGTTGTGAATGAAATTGGTGGTAATACTCAGATTCGTTTTGGTGATCAAACTTTAGCTATTCTTAATAGCATTACAGGTTTAGATGTTAATGCTATCAGTTTTAACTGATAAAGATACTCAACTGATGAATTGTTAACATGACTTTATGTAACAGTTTTTGTAACTTCTTCTCCGATAGTTAATTTCCATGCCATGATGGGAGGTGAGAAATAATTCGGCGACGGCGTTTGTTTTTAACATTGATAGGTTTTTCCCTTTTGGTATTTACAGACTTTTCTCCGAAATCTAAATCTCTACACTCTTATGATTTTGGAGAAAATCTATGTCAATTTATGTAGGCAACCTCTCTTATGAAGTTACCCAAGATACTCTAACTGCGGTTTTTGCAGAATATGGTTCTGTAAAGCGCGTTCAACTACCTACCGACCGTGAAACAGGAAGACTGCGCGGTTTTGGTTTTGTGGAAATGAATACAGATGACGAAGAAACAGCTGCTATTGATGCGCTTGATGGCGCTGAGTGGATGGGACGTGACCTGAAAGTTAACAAAGCTAAACCCAGAGAAGAACGTAGTGGTTCTTTCGGTGGTGGTGGTAATCGCAATGGTGGTTTCCGTAACCGCTACTAAGATACAATGTTGGGGTTGACTTTGTTCAACCCAACTATAAATCAAATCCCGGATTTATTAAATAAGTCAGGGATTATTTTTGCATTTAGGGTTTGTTGAAAAAGTCTTCTCGTGTAGGCAGGCAAGAGGCAAGAGTTGAGGCTATCTGTTGGTAACACATTTCTCTATATTTCATCCTCAATATGTCTATTAATTTTTTTATTTTTAATTCCGTCTGGCGTTATGTAAATGATATTACTAGTAACTTGAGTCAAGAGAAAATTGCCGTTGTTTATCTAGTTCTTGTAGTCGCATTTTTTCGGCATATATCACATCAGCATAATATTTATCTTTCTCTGGTTCTGCTTGTGGATCAATTTTCTCCCACAGTTCCATAAAATGACGATAACGTTTTTCCCTGAAAACTATTTCCATACAAGCTAGTGTTGCTTGTACTACTTGGGGAGTACGTCGGATTTCTTGTTTGCTTTTTTCATTCAAATGAAATAAATTAGAAACTAATGAAAATTCTTCTTCTAATTCTAAATAACGATTTTGCAAATGAGAAATTAAATCTATATCCTCTAGTGCAAATCCTAAACTCTTCTGCCACAAAAGCCGATGATGAGAAAGGCTAAATTCTAAATTCCGGCTGTCCAGTTCTTCAATGATTACCTGACGTTGTTCTGGACAATGTAGAAAAATACGCAATAATAACGCCTCTGCTTGTTCTAATAAACTCCGTTCAGTAGTTACTAGAGATAGCTTAGGCGTTTTTGACTCCTGTTTGCGTAAGCGCAATGGTGGAGTTTGCACACTATTATGGGGTGCAATTTGAGTTAGTAGGTTCTCAACTCGCAGGGGTATAAGTCTAGCGTCCCCTAGGCTGAGTATTTCGGCACAGTAGGAAATATAATAGTTAAGTGTATCACTATTAACTATATTTTGCAAGAGTTTTACTATTTCTTTTGTAACTTTTTGAAAATCGGTAGCTTGCCGTAAATCTCTATCTTTGACAATTTCCGAAATCTGCCAATTTAACCAAAGTGGTGCATCTGCTAATAGTTGCTGGTAATCTGCTGCTGTATACTTTTGCAAGTATTCATCCGCGTCTTTACCATTGGGTATATTCAGAATTTTTAACTGCACTTCGCCTTTATATGCTAAAGAGGCAATTTCACCGATCGCTCTTTCGGCAGCATTAACTCCGGCTTTATCTGCATCAAAATTGAGAATCAGTTGTTTTGAATCGGTATAACGCAATAGCAGCCGGACTTGTTCTATGCTTAAAGCTGTACCCAGGGAAGCAACAGCGTTATTAATTCCCGCTGCATGGAGAGCGATCGCATCAAAATATCCCTCTACGACTACAGCTTGATCGAGTTTAGAAATTCCATCTTTAGCTTGATCCAGGGCAAATAAAGTTTTACCTTTACTAAAAAGTTCTGTTTCGGGGGAGTTTAAATATTTTGGCTGCTCATCTGTCAGAGTTCTTCCACCAAAAGCTATAACTCGTCCTTGGGTATCACGAATGGGAATCATCAAGCGATCGCGGAAGACATCATAATAACCGCCCCCTTCTTTCCTCGGTTTAATTAAACCTGCTTTTTCCACCAACTGCACTGGATAACGTTTATTTTCCACCAAATACCGATGCAAGGTTTCCCAACCAAGGGGAGCATAACCTAAACCAAATTGTTGAATTGTTTCTGTTTTTAATTGACGATGTGCCTGTAAATATTGCATCGCCTTTTGTCCCAAATTTTGCCTCAAAGCGTGTTGATAAAATTGGGCTGTAGAAGCCAAAACTTCATATAACTGCTCACGCAAAGACAACTGGTGTTGTAATTCTTGTCTTTGTTCAGGTTCTAAAGTTTTTACAGGTACTTGATAACGCCGCGCTAAATCTAAAACTACCTCTGCAAAATGCCGTTTACCTAAATCCATGACAAATTTAATTGCATTACCCTTAGCTTGACAGCCGAAGCAATAATACATTTGCTTGGTTGGGCTAACTGTAAAACTGGGGCTTTTTTCATTATGGAAGGGGCATAAACCCACAAAATCTTTCCCCCGCTTCCGTAAAACTACATACTCCGAAACCACATCGACAATATCAGCCCGGAGTTGAACTTCTTCAATTGTGTCTGGATGTAAACGGGGAATTTGCATTTTTAGGTGACAGGTGACAGGTGACAGGTGACAGGAAGAAGAAGCAGGGGAGCAGGGAGCAGGGAGCAGGGAGCAGGGAGAAAAGAGTTATTTAATTTTGACTTTTGACTTTTGACTTTTGACTTGATTTTGCCCTATTCCCTATTCCCTATTCCCTATTCCCTTTCCCCAAAGACTATTATAATTCTTGTTCTCTGCCGGAAATAATCGCTAAAATTGCTTCATGCTGGAGCTTAACAACGGGAACGATCAAAAATGGGACGTATTTTCATTTCGGCCGCGCATGGTGGTAAGGAAGCGGGTGTTGTTGATCCTGGTGCGATCGCAGGTGGTACGACTGAAGCAAAAGAAATGATTCTCCTGCGGGATTTAATTGTTACAGAACTCAGATCCCGGACGGTGGAAGTTTTAGCTGTTCCTGATGATTTAAGTGCTGCTCAAACTATTACCTGGATTAATTCTCGTGGTCGTACTGGTGATGTAGCTGTAGAAATTCAAGCTGATGCTGCTAGTAGTCCTACAGTTAGAGGTTCTAGTGTTTATTACATCAGTAACAATGATCAACGCAAGCAAAATGCAGAACTGTTACTGATGGGATTGTTACGCCGTGTGCCTCAATTACCCAATCGTGGAATCAAGCCAGATACAGAGAGCGGTTTAGGTAGTTTAAAATTCTGTCGTCAAACAACAATCCCTGCTTTATTAATGCAAGTTTGCTTTCTTAGTAGTCCGGAAGATCGCAATTTGTTACAAACACGTCGCCGTGATTTTGCTTTAGGAATAGTAGACGGATTAGTAGCTTGGAGTCGGGCAGTAGACCCCAGTCCCGGAACACCTCCAGAACCAAATTATCCACCTATCAATATTAACATTAATGGGCAAAATTATCCAGAACAAGGTATATTAATTAATGGTAACTCTTATATTCCCATTGATTTAGTAGATCGCTTGCGGATTGATTTATCTAAATCGCCTAATGTTATCCGTGTTACCTATCGGCGAATAGTGTACATCAAAGCTATTGAATTGCAAAACTTCCATGTTTCCATTAGCTGGGATAGTGCAACTAAAACTCTTAACCTGCGCTCAATTTTATCAGTTTGTCCGGGACAAGTTAACCAAATTATTTCTAATGGTAACACCACAGAATTAGCACTGCAAATATTTTTGAAAAATAACAATGAAAATGGTCTTTTGCAATTTCCTGACATCCCCAAACTTTATCGAGAAGAAGCAGCAGTTGAGGGAGTAAATCATGATATTGCCTTTTGCCAAATGTGTTTAGAAACTGGCTTCTTAAGATTTGGCAGTGATGTTAAACCTCAGCAAAATAACTTTGCCGGTTTAGGTGCCATAGGTGGTGGTACAGAAGCAGCTTCTTTTCCCAGTGCCAGAATTGGTGTGAGAGCGCATATTCAACATTTGAAAGCCTACGCTAGTTTAGAACCCTTGGTACAACAAGAAGTAGACCCTCGGTTTAGATTTGTGACTAGGGGTATTGCTCCTTCCGTTGATCAACTATCAGGAAGATGGTCAGCAGATTTAGATTATGGTACTAAAATTAAAGCCATGTTGAACCGCTTATATGTATCCGCCAAATTGTTTTAATAGTTGATTGGAATTGAAAAACCATATTCACCAGTACATTCACTGACATCCTCTGAATAGCATCAAGACTAGATTTCTCAAGGTAAGCCAACGGATGCGTTTACGCCTTGTGCAACTTCATGTTAGTATTGTTTTACTCCCTGAATATGGTTAAAAACCCGACAAGCGGAGACAAGAACAACAAAAGTAAAAGCAACATGGAGATTAAATCTCAGTGGAGTGTCAATCGAGGTGCTTTAACTACACCTTGAAAATTCCGTCTTTAGGTTACTTGATTTTTTCCCGACCTCAAGGTGGGGGAAAATCAAACTCCTGTAGATACGTTGCATATAATTTCTCTACAAATCTCGTTAAAGCTATTTAACTATGCGGCTGGCTGGACGTTACGAGATTATCGCAGCATTAGGAAATGGCGGTTTTGGCATTACCTATAAAGCTATAGATACCCAAAAACCAAGTAAAGCTATATGTGTGGTGAAAGAACTTTTACCTCAACACTACAATACCGTCCGTGCAGATTTCTTTGAGAAGGAAGCGAGAATTTTAGAAATATTGGGTACACATTCCCAAATTCCTCACTTACTGGCCTTCTTTGAGGAAAACAAAAAATTTTATATTGTGCAAGAATTTATTGATGGACAATGTTTAGACAAAGAAATTCTTCCTGGTAAACGACTCAGTGAAGGATATGTCATCAAATTATTGCAGGATGTTTTAGAAGTTTTAGCTTTTGTTCACCAACAACAGGTTATTCACCGCGATATCAAACCGCAAAATCTGATTCGCAGACAGCAAGATGGGAAAGTTTGTTTAATTGACTTTGGCATAGTCAAGGAACTTGCTTCTCAAATTCTCAATAGTAGTGGTAGTCTGCAAACTTCAATTATGGCAGGTACTATTGGTTATATGCCAACAGAACAAGTGAGGGGTAAAACAGTTTTTGCTAGTGATATTTACGCCTTGGGAATAACTGCTATTCAAGCTTTAACAGGGTTACGACCTCAAAATATTGAAGAAGATCCACAAACAGCAGAATTATCCTGGCAACAGGAAGCACAGGTAAGTGCTAATTTAGCTGCATTTTTAACAAAAATGGTGCGTCGTCATCATGGCTTCCGTTATCAAAATGCTCAAGCAGCTTTAGAAGATTTGAGAAAACTCAATCCTTCTCTGCCTACGGCAATTCTATCACCTCAAGCTATAGTCCCTCCAGCTAGAAATCTATATTATCAAGAAGCAGCGACTCTAGCTAAACAAGGTAACGGACAATTTTCTCCTGTGATGTTAAAAAGGTTGGAGACGAAAAGACTGGATTTAGGTTTATCGGAACAAGAAGCACAGGAAATTAGGCAAGCAGTTTTACAAACCTATCGAGAGTATAATTCTCAGTTACAAACATCACAAAACCTACATCAAACTCAGCCATCAATTTCTACAAAATCCTCCCAAAACTCTGTTAACAGGACAATACACAAATCCCGATCTCAACAACCACCCAAAACAGCAAATAAAGTAGTTTCTCAACCACAATCTTTATCTATTATTCAAACTCAACCTTTTGAATTTGAAACAGCACAATTAATTTCTAAACCTGGATTTTTGGGCTTGGGAACAACTTGGGTAATTCAGCGCAGTAAAAAAACAGTAGAGTTGTTTATAGAAGATTTAGAAAATGGCATAGTTTTAGAATTAGTTGCCATTCCTAGTGGTACGTTTTTAATGGGTTCAACAGAAAATGAAATAGAAAGTGCAGATAAGGGAAGTCCTCAACATCAAGTTACTATTCAACCTTTTTTACTAGGAAAATATCCCATCACCCAAGCACAATGGCAAGCAGTTTCTAATTTACCAAAAATTAAAATTGATTTGTATCCAGACCCATCACATTTCAAAGGTGCTAACCGACCTGTAGAACAGATATCATGGCATGAAGCACAGGAATTTTGCGCCAGATTATCACGAAAAACAGGTAAATTGTATCGTTTACCCAGTGAATCTGAATGGGAATATGCTTGTCGTGCAGGTACAACTACACCTTTTTATTTTGGTAATACTATTAGCACTGATTTAGCAAATTACAATGGTGAATATGTTTATGCTAATGGTTCAAAAGGTATTTACCGCAAAGAAACAACTAATGTGGGATTTTTTCCAGCTAATGCTTTCGGTTTACACGATATGCATGGGTTAGTCTGGGAGTGGTGCGAAGATGGATGGTATAATACTTACATAGGTGCGCCAACGAATGGCAGTGCGCGATTGAGTGGTAGTGATAGTCACCCTCGTCGTGTATTGCGCGGGGGTTCTTGGTCTTACCGCCCAGTCTACTGCCGTTCTGCTTATCGCGTCAATTATCCAGCAGCTAGTAGAGATTTAAATCATGGTTTTCGTATTGCTTGTTCTGCTAAGTGGAGTTAACTGTTAGAGTCAAGATACAGCAGGGAAAGTAGGAGGAAGGAAACCAGTTTTATTCATTTCTAATGGGCAGATAATGCTGCCGGCGCTCCTAATTGACTAAATTCTCTAACACCTGCTGCAAATCATTCGTCAATTCAGCTACTGCTTGTCTACCAGCAACACGACTTCCTTTATACGCTGGATACCGTTCAGAAACAGATATCGGTTGACCCACGGTAATTTTTACCTGTTGCTTACCTAATTGGGGACGCTTGATAGGATTATTACCTTTAATTTGATTGACCATATCCCATAAAAGTAAGGTAGTTTCAGCAAATCTTTCTACTGATGGTTTTTCGCGGATGTAAATACCAGAAACAGCCACAAAATTTTCTACTAACCTCATGTGCCACATCCGAAAATATGCTTCTTCGGCAATGCGATCGCCCAAACTTTTTTCAATTGATGATAATAATTTAATATCCTTGAATTCTTCTCTAAAGATATAATTCCAACCCGCTTGTTCTACTCGTCTACATCTATCATTCCAATTTCCTCTCGATGGTAAATCAAAATATTGTTCAGCGATGAATAAAGCCACATTCATCACAGCTTGTAACCTATAAGCTAAGGCTTCATTTCTATCTGTAATTTCCCCATTGATAATCTTTTCTTCTGGCAATGTTTGATGATAAAATCGAGTGTAAAATTTCTCCATCACCGATAATAAATGTTCTGCTAAACTCAACAAACGGGTATAAAGGACTTCAAAGGAAGCAACATTACTACCGGAATTGACAGACAAACCACTAGCCGCTTCTAATTCACCTAACAGATTAGCTAAAGCCGCCCAAGGTTCATGAATATAACTATATTTCAGTCCCACAGGTACAATTACAACTTCTTCCTTTCTACCTGCTTTTTGTAAATCTTCTGCACACCAAAAGCTCATTTGAGCAATACCCGGTTCTAAGGGACTGACAATTTCTGATAACCCATTAGTCGCACCTTCGGGAGCAGCAGCCATGGGGAATTTTCCATTCATATATAAATCTCGTGCTGAACGTAACCCTATCCAGTCAGCCTTACCCCGCTGGATAGGAGTTCCACCCAAATGAGCAGCCATCCAACCGATATGTTTACCAGCCCATAGAGGAATGCCGCGATCATAAATAAAATGAGCATGAATTGGATCTTTGATGCCTATTTTTTGCTGTTTGGCTACCTTTGGCACAAGTTGGGAAAATAAGTAACCTAAACACAGCGGATCTTCAGTTTGAGGATGTCGAAACGCTAACATAAAGCGAATCTTACCCTCCTGAAACTGACGATACATATCCGCCAAAACTTCCACATTCTCTGCTTCAATGTGACTGATAGGAGTTTTCCAGCGTATCCAGCTTGGTAAAAAAAGATATACAAATCTTAATAGTAAAGGGTTAAACGCTGGAGGGATAAATTCCAAAGGTGGTTGTGCTTGATACATTAAATTTGACAACATACTTTTCAGCTTTTAGGAAACAGTGTTGAGTACCGAGTGCTGAGTTAAGAGTTCAGGAGTATGGCTGACACTACATTGCGCTATCAGGAGTCAGAAGGTTATTCTTCCGTTACTCCCATACCTTACATCCCTACACCCTAAACTCTGACATTTTTGTAACTAGCAACTTAAGTTAACACTTGCAGGTACATTAGCCGACTATCAGTAGTATGGCGATCGCACAGGACAAAATTGCGGGAAACTGAGAACAGGTCTGTAAAGAAAGGAGAACTCTATGGCCTGGACAAAAGTTCTGGAAGCTAACACCCTATCCCCTGGTGCGCGACAAGTGGTGAAAGTAGGTGACAGAAATATTCTGGTGTTAAATCACGAAAATCAGCTTTATGCTGTGGAAAATAACTGCCCTCACTTAAAGTTACCGCTGAAATCTGGGAAAATTGAAAATGGAGCAATTGTTTGTTCTTTTCACCGTAGTGCTTTTGACTTAAATAGTGGTGAAGCTAAAACCTGGTGTCCTTGGCCACCTGGAGTTGGTAAATTACTATCAATGGTATCGTCAGCAAAAAACCTGCCAGTATTTCCCGTGCGTGTGGAAGATGGCAACATTCTGATTGATGTCCCATAAAGCTGAGTAGTATTTTAATAGTTTGATTCTCAATAGTGCAGCTACTGATTGAGAATCAAACATTAAGACAATCAGTTTCAACCTGCTGAAGTCAATAAATGTTAAGTAAAGTTTACCCAATATCTTTCGTAGTTATTTTTAGGCGACAATAAAAGAGAAATAAAAATTCAATTCATGAACTTTTAACTTCACATAGCTTGTTAGCTAGTAGTAAATGGAGGTAAAAGAAAATGACATCCAATCTGATTATTCATGATAGTTCTACATACCTAATCATTAAAATCGGTGTGCTAATTTTAGCTCTTTTACTGTGGTTTGTAGTCACCGCTGCACCAGTGATTTAAGCACTTGCCACCATTCCACAATCTGAGCAGCTCACTTTCTTTGACTACAGCGTGTTCTATTATAGGATGGACAAAGTATTACAAAATGTGGGGCTTTTATGGCTCGCTATACCTCTTCGTTTATTGTTTCTGTTCCCATCGACCATCTGCAAGCATTACTAATAGATCTGCTACAGGATTGTGGTTTGGATGTTCAATACTACACACCCGATTACATTATGGCTCGTGAAATTCCTGGTAACGTATCGTTCTCTAAATTAGTGACAGTAGAGGTACTGGTTGATAAATCCAGTGCTACGGAAACGGAAACCCGGATGAGTATCGTGATCAAGAATGAGGAACTGCCACTTCAATTGAACAATCACTGCCGACAAATATTTGATTTTGTTCGGCAAATGATTGAACAGAGCCGACATTGGCATCTAATTGAAAGTATTTCAGGTTGATACTCCCTCATCTCAAAATAGGTCGATTCTTGGTTAAAAAAGTCCACTTAATTTAGCTTCTTTACCGCTTCTTAGCAAAAAAATGGGTCAAAAGTTTCCCCTTTAAAGGGGAAAAACAAAAACTTATTCCTTGTTCAATCCTCTTGATTTATCAAGAGGTAAAACTTTTAATTTTTGGCTTTTGAATTTTGACTTTTGAATTTTGACTTTTGACCGCCCCCTTAACTATTTTTAGCCAATTTTCTCATAAATCCAAAATTAACCACTTCGTGTAATTCCCCATACCTTCACAGGATGGGGATTTAAAGTATTTTAGATTTTGGATTTTGGATTTTGGATTTTGGATTTTGGATTTTGGATTTATTTTCTAGATAAATTGTGCCATATATAGGAATAATATTTGATTTTTGAACAAAAATCCGTACATCTAAATATTCTAAAACCCTTTTGCGTCTTGACTTTAGGCTTTCCCTCCTACCTCCTGCTATATTTTCTAGGATTTATAGCCGTAGACAAGGCGGTTAGGACATTAATCAAAACTAAAACTTAGACACTCAAAGGCTTTTACCACTGTCACCTGTCACCTGCTATATCATTAAACAAACCCAATAAAGGCCCAAGAATTGCCCCAAAGATAAAACCACCCGCATGAGCCCAGTAAGCAATACCCCCGTTTTCCATACCAATGTTAGTAGGTGCGTCTAAACTAGCAATTCCGTAAAAAGCTTGTTGGATAAACCAAAATCCTAAAAAGAAATATGCAGGAACACGAAAAGTAGGGAAGAAAATACCTAAAGGTAGTACAGCGAGAATTTCTGCTTGGGGAAACCGGAGAATATATGCACCCATCACACCCGCAATAGCACCACTGGCACCCAAAGAAGGAACATTGGAATACTGAGCAAAATACCATTGGGTTAATGAAGCCAAAACACCGCAAGATAAATAAAACAGTAAATATTTAAAATGTCCTAATTTATCTTCCACATTGTTACCAAAAATCCACAGAAACAACATATTACCAGCTAGGTGCAGTAAACCACCGTGGAGAAATTGGGCAGTAATTAAAGTAGCCCATTCTGGTACTGGTTGGTTGACAGAAATACCTGCAAAACTTAAAGAAAGTTCCCTGGGTACTACAGCTGCCAAATGTAAAAACCCATTTAATGCTTGGGGAGGAAGACTTGTTTCATATAGAAAAGCCAGAATATTCGCAGCGATGAGTCCATAAGTAACATAAGGTGTAATTTCTGTAGGATTATTGTCTTTAATGGGAACCACAGACTTTTTCCTGATTTTTGCACAACTTACTTTACAGTAACGAATTTGTCAGAATTCAGCTAATATACCAGGGAATAGGGAATAGGGAACAGGGAACAGGGTTTGCAGTCTATTATTTTCTGGCTTTTTTCTCAAAGTTTATTAGTGCCGTTTGACTGAATTGGCAATTGTTAGAATCATCGTGATGCTCTCCTAGTGATTGAGCCAATACGTTTTTTATTTTTTCTAACTTTCTCTGTCTCAACTCCTTGTTAATCATGGCACATTTATTATCTAAAATTACCTATGCTGTATTCACAACAGCAGCTATAGCTATAGCAACGTCTTTACCTCAAACGTCACAAGTCTCAGCGCAAAATGCAACCGGGGCTGCGGAAATTCTCAATGCTCACAATAAATACCGTCAGGAAGTCAATGTTCCTCCGCTGAAATGGTCTAATACTTTAGCGAGTAATGCCCAAAAGTGGGCTAATTACCTGGCTTCTCGTGGTGGAGCATTACAACATAGCCAGAATAGCGGCGAAGGCGAAAATTTGTGGGCTGGGACTGCGGGATATTTCAGTTACACACAAATGGTTGATAGTTGGGGTAAAGAGAAGCAATATTTTGTGAATGGGACTTTTCCTAATGTCAGTTCTACAGGCAACTGGTATGATGTGGGTCACTATACTCAAATAATTTGGCGAAATACTACTGCTGTGGGCTGTGGTGTTGCTCGTGGTGGTGGTAAGGATATCTTGGTGTGTCGTTACAGTCCGCCAGGTAACTATCGAGGACAAAAAGTATATTAAAGCTAGTTGCTAGTTGTGGAGGCAGATGATGAAGGATGTGGGGAAAAAAATTAAAAATTAAAAATTAAAAATTCAAAAACTCTGCCTCTTAACTAGTAACTAACTTTATCAATAAATGACTGATGAAAATTATTGCTTACAGTTACACTGATCCTCTGTTAGAAACTGCTCCCGATGAAAATAGTTGGGGATGGGAGATAGATCGAGTGTATGAAGATTTAGGTAAGCGATCGCAATTACAACAACTACTAACTGATTGTGAAACAAAACCTGCAAATTACTTACTGATTCGCAGATTAGAAGAATTGGGTGATACATTAGAACAAGTGAGCGATCGCCTCAACCAATTAGAAGCGATGGGGGTAATGGTAATTGCGACGGAACAAGCATACACTTCAGAATCTGCTAAATTCCGCGCCCAATTACTGAGTTTACTGCAAGAAATTCAACGTCAACAGCGCAGTCGTCGCATCCGTCAAGGACACGCTAAAAATCGCCTGGAAGCTTCACCACCACCGGGTAAAATCCCTTACGGCTACCGCAGAGGTAAAGGAAAATATACTATTGATCGCGCTACATCACCTATAGTCAAAGATTTTTTTGATAACTTTTTACTGTATGGTTCTCTGCGTGGTTCAGTTCGTTATATAGCCAAAAAATACGGTAAAAAAATCTCTGTCACCACCGGAAGACGCTGGTTAACAAATCCCGTTTATCGTGGAGATACCGCTTATCAAAATGGGGAAATCATTTCTGATACTCATCTGGGTATAATTTCTAGGGAAGAAGCAGCGCAAGTTGACCGACTTTTACGCCGCAATAGCCGTTTACCATCTCGTACCGCTAGTGCGCCCCGTTCTTTAGCTGGTTTGGTTGTCTGTAGCCAGTGTCAGTCGCGGATGATAGTCACTCGTGTTACTCGGCGTTACCAAGACAAGGAGTATTTGTATTTACGCGCCACAGGCTGTCCCCAAAGTCCAAAATGTAGTGCTATTTCCTACTCAGAAGTTTTAGAAAAGACAATTGCAATTGTTTGTCGGGACTTACCTTTAGCAGTTGAGGGGATGAATTTTCCCCAATTAGATGCCATAAAAAATAGTTTAATTAATGCGATCGCACGTCAGCAAGAAATACTGCAACAGTTACCCACCCTCACAGAAACAGGAATTTTAGATGTAGAAACAGCCAAAATCAGAGCCTACAAACTTCACACAGAAATTTCTCAACTCCAAGCGCAGTTAGCAACTCTCCCACCTGTAAACTTGCGTTCTGTGGCTCAAGCTGTTTCTATTGCTCAATTTTGGCTAGATTTATCGGAAGTAGAAAGACGATTCTATCTCCGAGAATTCATTCGCCAAATAGATATAAGTCGCAACGGACAAGATTGGAATTTACAGGTAAGTTTCATTTTTTAATCTGTCACAAATAGGGCTATAAACGGTATTATTTATCATCTTGATTGTTTGCCGATTTTGGTGATTTACCAGCATTTCTCACATTCATAACTTTACTCAGTAAATCAAACCAAAAAGGCGCTCCCATGGCAATAGCAAAACCGCTGACTATCCAACCAGAAATCATGGTTAATACATGGAAAACAGGCCAGCCTTGAATCTTGTTTATTTCCCAGTTTAGCTGTTCTTGTAAATTCTCCTTTGTCCAACCAATTGGTAGATTAATCTCATTGACAATTTCTTGAGGATTGAGATCAGGATTTCCAGAATTAGAATTTTCTAATGTTTGCACAGCTTTATAAACTATCGCTTCTCGCAATACACTATCTTTTGATAACCGATCAATGATATGAAATGTGTCTGCATTTGCACTGACAGCTAAAGTAATACCGATCAAAATTGCTACGCCTTTGGCATTACGTTTGTAAACACCACCTGCTCGCTGCATGGAGCTATCAAAACAGTTCTCCAGTTCTTTCCGTAATATTTTAATACCATCCTCTGTGCTTTTAGCTCTGTATTGCGCTCGTTTAGCTATTGTGCCAATATTATCCACAATCACAGGTGGTAAACTATCAATCAATTCTCTAAGAGTTTGATATGTGGGGCTGTTTTCATCTTGTATGGCTGTTTTTAATTCTGTATAAACAGCACTACTTTGATTCATTAATTGGACAATTTCGTTGATATTTGGTTTCAATCCTCCCACAGTTATTGCTTCATCAATACTTGAAAAGATGTGTTCACGGAGTGTCTGTAATCTCTTCAATGTTTCTCTTAAAAATTCATATTCAGGATCTATATTTGCTTCAAAATTATCTACATATTTGTACAGGCTATCCTTCAGGCGTTGAACAGTGGTATCTATATCAAACTTCTGATATTTAAAATCATTAACAATATCTGTATATTCTTTAGTTAAATTTTTGAAATCATTGCCAATATCCTGGGTGATATCATTAGAAATTTTGGTTATTTCTAAATTTCTGTGCAATCTAATGAGAATATCTCTAACTTCTTGCAACCGTTGTTCTTTAAATTTTTCTAGTCTCACTACAGTTAAGTGATAAATTAATTTAGGTATTTGTAGTTCTTCTATCAGAGACGTAGCAAATGTATCTGCTCCAATATATGAAGGCGCACTATTTTGAGTGCCAAAAGATGTTTGTTTGGGTGAATATTTAGATCTTGATTTTCGCATTGACCGAGTTAGAGTAGCTATAAACCAAGTCAATTTTCTGGGAAAAGTAGCTAACAGTCCTTTGGCTTCTTGGTTAATACTTTTAATTAACGGATTAGTATAAATTCTATTGGTAAGTTCAATAACTTCCTTGGCTTCTGAGTTAGCGACATCTCCAGCTAAGAGAATTTCAATTGATTTTCTTAAATGTACAGCACGCCATTGCAGCACTGTAGCAAGCAGTTCTTGAATTTCTGATGCTAACAAACTTAAGATTAAGTAAATAAATATTAAACCGAGGGCGATATCTAAAATAAAAGGTAGGCGCATTATACAGACTCCTTCAGGATAATTGACCAGTTTAGGGTTGTATTCTTTATATCATTTAAATTGAAAAATGCTTGTTAAATTGTTTAAAAAATAACTAAGAAAAATTTTTTCCAAAAAATTATCATTATCCACAGAAAACTGAGCTAATTTTGGATCTAGCCATTGCTTATAAAAATATTTGGTGATGGTGCAATACTATTCAGGATTTAGAACCTTGAAGTTGTAACTTAGTAAAGCATTAGGCATTGGGAATTGGGAATTGGGTTTCGGGCATTAGGCATTGGACATGGGAAAATTAATCAACTCTTGCCTATTCCCTATTCCCTTACCCATGTAATAGAACCAGTGAGTAAAGTGATTAGCATAAAATATGCCAGAAGGAAGCTACATTTGGAGTCATCTAGAAAAACAGCATCGCACAGTTGACAAAAGGATTGATTGGAGATGGCTGATAGTGTTACTGTTGGCGGCATTGTTGCTGTTTAGCATCAATCTTGGGGAAGTACCCCTGCAAGATTGGGATGAAGGCACTGTAGCCCAAGTTGCTAAAGAAATTTGGCGGGCTCCAGCAGGTTCTATGCGCTGGCTTTACCCCACCTTGGGAGGTGAACCATACTATAACCAGCCACCCCTGATGCATTGGCTAATTGCTGGGGCTTACTCTCTTGGTGGCGTAAATGAATGGACAACTCGCCTACCTGGTGCAATTTTAACAGCTATTTCTGTACCTTTACTGTATTGTATTGGCAGAGAGATATTTCGCCAGCGTTGGTCTGCCATTTATAGCGCCTTAATTTATCTGACCATGCTACCAGTAGTGCGTCATGGTAGGTTAGCAATGTTGGATGGCGTGGTAGTAAGCTTGTTGATGGTGATGATGTTGTGTGTGCTGCGATCGCGCCGAGATTTACGTTATTGCCTGGGTGTAGGTATCAGTTTTGGGCTGATTTGCCTAACTAAAGGCGTAGTAGGGATATCATTAGGTGCGATCGCTGTAGTGTTTCTGTTTTGGGATACACCAAGATTACTCACTTGTTACTATCTGTGGACAGCAGTATTGATTGGTATCCTACCTGTAGTTGGTTGGTACACTGCCCAACTCCTACACTATGGTTATCCCTTCTCTGAGATTGATGTCAATCAACCCCTGCAACAAATTAATATCGTTGTCAACGGTAAAGCCGAACCACCTTGGTACTATCTCATAGAAGTCCTCAAATGGACATGGCCTTGGCTAGTATTTTTACCACACACTGTTCGCTTCACCTGGGAAAATCGTAATCTTAGCTGGGCAAAACTGATCATCGTCTGGACTAGTGTTTATCCGTTGCTGATTTCTCTTGCTAGTATTAAGCTACCTTGGTATATTTTCCCGATTTATCCTAGCTGCGCTTTGGCTTTTGGTTTCCAGGTGACAGAGATAGAAAATATGCGTTTCTTTTCCTCCTATCCCCGTGCTTGGGTAACTAGTTTTGCTATTTTAGCCGTGGTAGCTTCTGCCGGTAGCATTTATTTTAGTTGGGGTACCACAGGCAAAACGGATGTACAAATGATTTTTGCTGCTGCCGCATTAACGATGACTTTAGCAGCAATTTTGGCAGAACGAGGCGATGGGCAATTTTTGAAAATTTTAGTTTGGGGAAGTTATATTTCCCTACTGTTGCTAATGAACTCTAACTACTGGATGTGGGAACCAGGAGAAGCTTATCCTGTCAAACCAGTTGCTGCCATGATAGCGCGTACCAATCCGGCGGTGAAAGAAATCTACACATCTTTTCCCTACCGTCGTTCATCGTTGGATTTTTACAGCGATCGCACTATTATTCCTGCTTCTGTTGGCGATTTACAATTTTATTGGCAGTACAATGAGCAACCCTATTTGCTTTTAAATGCATCTGCTTTAGAGAGTCTGAAACTTCAATCTATCAAGGTAGTTGATCAAGCTCACGATTGGCAATTGATTACTCGGCAATAAATAAAGGGGTGTAGGGGTGTAGGGGGAAGAAAATATCTTTACAGTTGACTCATTAGAGTTAATTTCTTTTCTTGTTCCCATACTTTGTAGGTTGGAAGCGAGATAAAGCTGTTTGCCAACTTAGTATGCAGGTATTTTCACCACACCCTACATACACCCTACATACACCTTACATCCTAGGACTTACGCAGAAAAACGGAAAATTAAAGGTTTGGACAAAGGGGTGAAGTGATATAAAAATTAAGATCGAGAAGAAGAAAACCCCTACACCCTTACACCCAGACCCGACGACAGATTCTATGCGTAAGTCCTGATATCCTATTCTCTGTTCACTTTTTCAGTGCCTGGAAACACTTGTTGTTTATAGTTTGTCATTTCCTGGGTGGCAGCAATTGTAGCCAATAAAATTACACCTCCCATCGCCAAAGCAACTAACGGACGCTGAATCAGCACTAAATCTCTAATCATTCTCGCTAAAGGTCGGCTTTGACGACGTAAGGCTGAAGCCATGAGAATTTGTTTCCAAATAAATGGATCACGGACGTAGTGACCACTTTGACAAACGACAAGCCTTTCCTGACAATAGGGACAAGTAAATAACCCGATGTAGGTCTTAACAGGCTTTGTCCTATTATTTCTCTGACAAATCGGGCAAGTAACATAATTATTATCAAAAGTGTGTATATTCATCTAGATTGAACTTTAATCACTGATTTGAAAATAGGTGACAGTTAAAAAGTTACAAGCCAAAAGGCAAAAGGCAAGAGGCAGAAGTAAGAATTAAGTTTTCCCCTACACCCCTACACCCCTACACCCTTACACCCTTGCGTCTTAAAAGGCTGTTGCAACTGATCATAGCTAGATTGTCGTACAACGAGTATAGCTAGATTTGGAAAAAGATAACTCCTAGAGAATTTACAACACATTGCAGGTTGCTCTAAGCACAAACTTTAATTACAAAGCCTTGTAGCAAGAGGATTTTACTGCTGACTGCTGACTGCTGACCGCTGATAGCTTTTGTATATAGTTGTCTGGTTGCTAAATCATGCCTCACAATGGGAATTAACAGATAAAAAATTAAATTTTTTCCTACATTTACCCCGTCTCTCCATGACTCTCTTGCCTCCTACTCAACTCAGGAAGGTAACGGAAGTACCTGCCTTTTCCAAACCTCCTGCCCGTTTAACTCATCTGATTAATCTTTTTCAACCATCTCCAGAAACAGTAGTGCTGTTTTTAGCCATGCTCATTGGTGGTGGTACTGGTATGGGTGTAGTCACCTTTCACTATTTAATCCAGCTGATTCATGACCTGATGCTGGAAGATTTTATGGGACAGATAGGAGTTTGGGGTGCTTGGACTTTAGCTTGTGTTCCCACTTTGGGTGGCCTAATTGTAGGCTTAATGCGTTGGCGCACTCAAGACTTTGGCCCTGGACTTTCATCTTTAATCGCTGTTGCTCAAGGTAGAGAAGTGAAGCGACAACTCCGACCTGTTACCAAAATGATAGCTGCTGCTGTGTCTTTAGGTAGTGGTGCATCTTTAGGTCCAGAAGGCCCAAGTGTAGAAATTGGTGCTAATTTTGGGATGTTGTTGTCGGATGTATTGCAAGTTTCTCAAGAAAGACAACGGTTACTTCTGGGCGCTGGTGCTGCGGCTGGTTTAGCTGCTGGATTTAATGCTCCCATTGCCGGGGTATTTTTTGCCTTAGAGGTGGTGATGGGCGCTACATCTTTTGCTACTTCTGCTGTGAGTGTGGTCTTACTGGCAGCAGTAGTAGCATCCTTGATTGCTCAGATTGGTTTAGGGTCTCAACCTGCTTTTGCTTTGCCTGCTTACCAAGTCCGCAGTCCTTTGGAATTACCGCTTTATCTGGGTTTGGGTTTGGGTGCAAGTTTAGTTGCCCTGACTTACACTCAATCCATTGGTTTAGCTAAAGCGGTTTTTGATGGTCGAGTGAAAGGGTTTGAATTGATCAGAAAAATTCCTATGCCGATTCAACCAATTATTGGTGGGGGAATAGTTGGAGTTGTGGCTTTGCAGTACCCACAAATTTTAGGTATTGGTTATGGAACTGTACAAGCAATGTTGCAAGATCAGGAGTTTTCTTTGAACTTGTTACTTGTACTTATGGTCTTGAAAGTGTTGATAACAGCAGTTAGTTCTGCTAGTGGTTTTGTGGGTGGTTTGTTTGCACCAGCAATGTTTTTAGGTGCATCCTTTGGTTCTGCTTATGCCAAAGTTTTGGCTGTGATAGTGCCAACAATCGCTGAATATATGGCTGCGCCTCCAGCTTATGCAATGGTGGGTATGGCTGCTGTTTTAGCGGGAAGTGTAAGAGCGCCTTTAACAGCTATTTTAATGCTGTTTGAATTAACCCGCGACTACCGGATTGTTTTACCTTTGATGGCGGCAGTAGGTTTAAGTGTATGGTTAGTAGAGCGAATCAAGCCAACCGTTAATTCTAATTCCAATCTGCAACAGATTGGTCTTGCAGCATTAAAAGATGATCAGGTAGAAATAGTACAGCAAATTTTTGTAGCAGATGCTATGGGATCATACCCCAAAAAAATGCCTGCGAATCTTGGGGTTTTAGAAGCTGCTATGGAAATGATCCGCGATCGCACAAGTAGTGCTTTAGTAATTGATACCGCAGAAAAATTAGTTGGCATTCTGTCTCTGGACGATATTAACCGTACCCTTTCTCTTTGGGAAAGTTTCCAGAATTCTCCTAATCAAATACAGACTAATTTTTACCATCAAACAGTGATAGACATTTGTACAACTGATCTTCTCTATGCTTGGCAGGATGAACCCTTATCGGAAGCTTTAGACCGGATGACATTGCGTGGTTTGCATCAGTTACCAGTGGTAGCAAGAGACAACCCCGATTGCATTTTAGGTTTATTAGAGAAGGAGCAAATTGCTTTGACTTGTAATTTGGCAGCTACACGCAAAGCAATACAGCAATACTTACCAGTCTTGCCAATCACAGATATAGTTATTGGTCATTAGTAACACGGAATAGGTAATAGGGAACAGGGCAATTAAAAATTTAAAACCTCCTGTTTATTCCCCTATTGCCTCTTCCTGCTGACAACTGACTAATGACTAATGACTAATAACTAATAACTATTTATTCATCTGTAGCTTCTACTTCAGCATCATCTTCCCGATCTTCTGGGTCTACTTGCCGTAGTCGAATATGCTTTTTACCCAAAGTTATGATAAATTCATCTCCAGGTTTCAGATTCATCTGTTTTGTATAAGCCGAACCTATCAATAAGTTGTTGTTCGACTGCACACTAATTCTATAGCTGGCACTACGTCCACCACGACCATTGGCACTTGGTGTACTATCCAACTGAATGCCCTCAGCATCAATTAGGGCATTTAAGAATTTCATCATATTGACGCGCTCTATACCATTTTTGGTAACAGTATAGTAGCCACACTGTTTAGCTTTGTCTTCCTTGCTCTCGTTCTCTAGCTCCTTAACTTTTTTGAGCAGTTCTTCACCGACAAGGGGGTCAATTTTTTTCTGTTTAGGCATCAACTTAGGTCGAAAATGAATGTTTGAAGTGGTTGAATCGATTTTATTTTAACTGATACTGAGCTAACAGGAACAGAATCCTTTATTTTTTATCTCAGCATAGCCAAGTATATTACACTTACAGGAAAAATTGTTGCACAATTACCAATCTTGTCAAGATATTTTCTAAAATAAAATTCTGATCTTGCTGATATCTATATATATAGCCATCCGATGTGATTTGTGAATTTACTCGTCTTGGTAGTGAATATGGAAAGAACGTTGCTAGATGTGTACGGAATTTGTATGGCTACGCCACGCAAGCTATCAAAAATCAGATAGGATTCCTATAGTTTGTGAATTACTGGTAGACTGTATTTGTTTAAGTTTTTTAAAGTTCCGCAAACAAGTTGTCTGCTTACCTAAGATGATATTGAAGTCATTAGTCATTAGTAATTTATTACCCTGTTCCCTGTTCCTTATTCCCTGATAGATGAAACTAACGACTAGAGGACATTATAGTGTGAAGGCGTTGCTGGATTTGAGTTTACAGCCAAAATATGGCCCGGTATCTGTAAGAGCGATCGCCCAACGTCAAGATATTCCAGCTGCCTATTTAGAGAAACTGCTAATAGAAATGCGTCGTGCTGGATTAGTAAAATCTATTCGCGGCAGCATCGGTGGCTATCAATTAGCAAGAAAACCTGCTCAAATCTCTATAGGACAAATTTTAGAGGCAGTTGGGGAAAACATAACTCACTTACCTCTTTCCAATTCACCACCTGCACAAGCGGAAGATTGGGTAACTTTTACGCTATGGCAAAGATTGAACCAAAAGCTCAAAGAAGCATTGTACAGTATTACTTTGGCAGACCTTTATTATGATGCTCGTAGTTGGCAGGCATCTTTAGGTGAAGAAGCTAGTTTTGTAGTTTAGTCAGTTGACAGGTGACAGGTGACAGTGATTAGGTGACAGGTGACAGGAAGAAGAAGCAGGGGAGCAGGGAGCTTTCTAGCAGGCAGCAGGGAGAGAATAAATTTCTATACTATTTCCTATTCCCTTTCCCCAATGACTAATGACTAATGACCAATGACCAATGACGAATAACATCTATATATTAATTATTGCTGCCTTATTAGATTACTTAATTGGAGATCCTTGGGGTTGGCCTCATCCAGTGCGAGTGATGGGGTGGATAATTTCTGGTTTAAGTAAATTTTTTTTGCAGCACTGTCAGAGTCAAATAAAACAGCGTCTAGCTGGAATTATACTCGCTATTATCCCTATTATAGGCAGTGGTTTGTGTGGCTGGCTAATCATTCAAATTAGCAGATGGCTACATCCATGGTTAGGAATAATTTTAGAGAGTATTTTTCTAGCCAGTTGTTTTGCTCTTCATAGTTTACGGTCTGCGGCTGTAGATGTTATCAAACCTTTAACAACAGGAAATTTAGCACAAGCAAGAAAGATTTTAAGTCATTATGTGGGTCGAGATACAGAAAATCTCTCAGAAGCAGAAGTTTTGCGAGCAGTTGTAGAAACAGTGACAGAAAATGCGACTGATGGGGTGATGGCTCCTTTGTTTTATGCCATCTTGGGTGCATTAGTGCCTTTTGTCGGCCCAGTTCCTTTCGCTCTAGCATACAAAGCTAGTAGTACCCTTGATTCAATGGTGGGTTATCGGGAAGCACCCTACACTTATATTGGCTGGTTCAGTGCTAAGTTAGAGGACTGTTTAACTTGGGTTCCTTGTCGGTTAACAGTGATGACTTTGGCGCTAATATCAGCTAAACCTTTATATGTTTGGCGTATTTGTCACCGGGATGCTATTCAAGATCCCAGTCCTAATTCTGGTTGGAGCGAATGCGCCTATGCTGCTATTTTGGGTATACAGATGGGAGGGATAAACTACTATAGTGGAGTAGCTAAAAATAAACCATTACTAGGAGATGCTATTTATCCCATCACTCCAGATGCAATTTACAAAGCGTTGCAATTAACTAAATACTCATTTCTATTGTGGTTAGGATTAGCGATATTTTTAATATATAGTTTGTAATTGAAAGCAGGAGTCAGGAGATAGTAGGCAAAAAAAGATCAATATTCCCCCTTATTTGCGTGTTTTTCCTATTCTCCCCTACACTCCAAACTCTACACCCTCTTCCCTAGTAATTATGTCTACCAAAGTAGTTGAAATTCTGTCATCAGAAGAACTGCGTCGTACCTTGACCCGCCTTGCTTCTCAAATTATCGAAAGAACTCGTGATTTATCCCAATTGGTACTACTGGGCATTTATACTAGAGGAGTTCCACTGGCTAATTTATTAGCACGTCAAATAGAAGCTCTTGAAGGTGTAAGTGTAGCTGTTGGAGCATTAGATATCACATTCTATCGTGATGATTTAGACCAGATTGGATTAAGAACTCCAGCTAAAACTGATATCCCTTTTGATTTGACTGGTAAAACAGTTGTTTTGATAGATGATGTCATTTTCAAAGGCAGAACAATTCGTGCTGCTTTAAATGCAGTCAATGAGTATGGTAGACCAGAGGTAATTCGTTTGGCTGTATTGGTAGATAGGGGTCATCGGGAGTTACCAATACATCCAGATTTTGTAGGTAAGAAATTACCCACTGCTAAAGAAGAAATTGTCAGAGTTTACTTACAAGATGGGGATGGACGGGATGCGGTGGAATTGATTGGTAATTGAGGTGACAGGGAGAAAAAAAGTCAAAATCCAAAATCCAAAATTAAGAACTTTTGCCTCTTGCCTTTTGCTACTGATAACTGAGAACTGTAGTAATAGTTTGTAATAATTGAGTTGCTGTATAAGGTTTAGATAAAAAAGCTTTAACGCCAATATCATCAGCTGCACTGATTTTATCGCTGGTTGCCAGTCCACTAACAGCAATAATTTTGACATAGGGATTAATTTTTTGGATGGTACGGATAGTGGTTAATCCATCCATCGACGGCATAAATATATCAGTTAACACTAAGGATATTTCATTTTGATATTCTACATATAAAGCAATAGCTTCAATGCCATTGTGGGCTATAATTACTTTATAGTTATAGGCTTCTAATGATTTTTTGGTAATATCACAAATAGCAGTTTCGTCATCTACCACTAATATGAGTTCTCCCTTACCTTGAGTTAAAGATATTTTGGGGTCTTCAATAATTTCAGTGGAATTTTGTGCTGGTAAATAAACTTTAAATTGACTACCTTTTTTTTCTTCACTATAAACATGAATAAAACCACCATGACTTTTAATAATTCCTAAAACTGTAGAAAGACCTAAACCAGTACCTTTGCCAAATTCCTTAGTAGTAAAAAACGGTTCAAATATCCGGTCTATTATTGCTGGTTGAATGCCAATACCAGTATCAGTTACAGTAATGATAACGTAAGGTTTGATTTCAGCATCAATGTGCATTTGGGCGTAATTTTCATCAACTAAGAGATTTTCCGCAGTAATCTTTAAAAGGCCACCGTTGGGCATAGCATCACGAGCATTGACATATAAATTCATTAATACTTGATGTAGTTGAGTAGCATCACCAGAAACCGTCCAAAGATTTTGATTAATTTGGGTAATAATTTCGATATTTTTAGGAAATGTTTCTTTAACTATTTGTTCAATTTCTATAAGTAAATGTTTTAATTGGATCAGGGTGTATTGACCTGATCCACTACAGGTATTGCTATTTAGTCCATGAGCGAAAGATAATACTTGTTTAACTAAATTTGCACCGCGTTTAGCATTGGTAATTAATATTGGTATCAGTTGTCGAGAACGTTCATCTTTAACTTGAGTTTCCAAAAGTTGAGCAGTCATCAAAATGGGTGCAAGGACATTATTTAAGTCGTGGGCAATACCACTAGCTAAAGTACCAATGCTCTCTAATCTTTGGGCGCGTAAAAACTGCTGTTCTAGTTGCTTTTTTTGAGTAATATCAGTGTTAACAACTAAAATAGACTGGTATTTTTCACCGAATGTTGGTAATAATGTCCAACGACTTTCTACAATGATTTCTTGTCCATATTTAGTAGTTTGACATAATTCTCCTTTCCAGGAGTGATTTGTAGTCAGAAGTTGGAGTCCTTGTGCAAATTGAAAAAAGTTGTTTTCTGGAAAGAGATGGCAGATTTTTTTTGTTATTGCTTCTTCTCGACTCCAACCATACAAATGTTCAGCAGCTTTGTTCCAAAATAAAATTTGTTCATCTACATCAGCTACAAAAATTGCATCGGTAACAACATCAAGTAAAGCAGCTTGTTGACGGATTTTTTGTTCTGTTTGTTTGCGTTCAATGGCATAGCGAATTGAACGTTCTAATAAAGGTGCAGTTAATTGACTTTTTTCTAAATAATCTACTGCACCAGCTTTCATTGCTTCCAAGTCTATTTCTCTATCTCCATGACCTGTAAGTAAAATAAAGGGACAAGTACAACCATTGTTAATAGCTTCACGCAACAATTCTAGTCCGTTATCTGCCCCTAAACGGTAGTCTACTAGATAGATATCATGTTGGTTTTTAGCAATTTCTTTTCTAGCTAGTTGATAGCTCTCCACCCATTCTAAGTCACAACCAGTTTCCTGAAATTCATTGAACCAATCACGAGTTAAAATATAATCATCTTCATCATCATCAATTAACAAAACTTTAATTTTAATTTTTTTCATCCTTGCCTCCCACAGCTTATAGGGGCAGTTTTAATATGTAAGCATTTTAGTTATATAGCAAATGACAGGTGACAGTGATATAAACTCTTCGCTTCATTTGTACAATTAACCTCATTTTGGGGTGTAGTAGTAATCCCTCTAAAGGAAGAAAAATGCTAAGAATTCAGGAGTCAGAAGTGAGGAGTCAGAATATTTGTTTGTAGCAATGAGCTACAGAAGTACGTTTTCTCATCAATTATCAAGAATAACTCGAACACTCTAATTCATTCTGAATGCTGTAGGAAATAAATATTTTTCCTGCTTCCATGAATGATATCAGGGGCTTTAGACCTATTTGTGTTGAGTTCTAAGTAGGGATTTTATTCATTACTCGTTACTCAGTAATCAGCACTATTTCGGTAAGGCTTTTTCTCCAAAATTTAAAATATGCAAATTAAATGTCACCCTGGTGATGAGATTACTGTGATAAATTTTTGACTGTATGAAGAGTTTTCAATAGTTCTTGTGCTGTGAATGGTTTGGGTAAAAAAGTTATATGATTAAGTTTTTGTTGCATAGATAAATGTTCGCTGGTAATCAGTCCACTCATGGCAATAATTGTTAAGTTTGGATTAATATTTCTCAATTTTTGAATAGTGGTGATGCCATCAATATTTGGCATCATCATATCAATTATTGCTGTTCTGATTTGATCTTGATTGTGGCTGTACAGTTCTATGGCTTTGACTCCATCACTAGCAGTAATTACTGTGTAATTATGGTTTTCTAATGTAGTTTTAGTAATTTGCTGAATAGAAACTTCGTCATCTACTAACAAAATCCATTCTCCATTGCCAATAGGGTTTTCTATTTCTGGTAATGATTCCTTAATTTCTGTAGAAACTGCTGGTAAATATACATGAAATTCTGTACCTTTACCTAGTGAACTAGAGACAGTGATGAATCCACTATGACCTTTAATAATGCCTATGACTGTTGATAAACCGAGTCCCGTTCCTTTACCAAATTCTTTAGTTGTAAAAAATGGTTCAAATATTCTATCTAATATGCTGCTGGAAATACCTGTTCCTGTGTCGATTACCTTAATCACAATATAAGAACCAACTTGCGCGTCTAGGTGTATTTTTGTAAATGTTTCATCAATGCAAATATTATCAGCAATGATTGTTAAATCACCACCGTTGGGCATGGCATCACGAGCATTAAGACATAAATTAATTAATACTTGTTCTAATTGGGTAATATCACCATAAACGGGAGATAAGTTTTGCTGAATTTCTGCCTTGACTGTAATTGTTTTAGGGAATGTTTGTTCAACAATTTGTTGCAGTTCTGCCATCAAATACTTGACTTGAATTACTGTGCGATTACCTTGAATTCCCCTGGCGAATGATAACACTTGTTTAACTAAGTTAGCGCCACGTTTAGCATTAGTTTCTACGATGGCTAATACCTGTTGGGATTGGGAATTTAGAGCTTGATTTTGTAGTAGATGTGCTGCCATTAAAATGGGCGAAAATACATTATTTAAATCATGGGCAATTCCACTAGCGAGAGTACCAATACTTTCCATGCGTTGAGCGCGTAAAAATTGCTGTTCTAGTTGTTTTTTTTGAGTGATATCTGTCTCAACTATCAAAATAGATTTAGCTTGAAAATTTTCATCATAAACTAAGTTCCAGCAACTTTCTACAATTATTTCTGTGCCAAATTTTGTATTTTTATTTAATTCTCCTTGCCATGAACCATACTTCAATACAGTTTGATAAATTTCCTGTTGTTGGGATACAGGTTCACCAAACCAGATTTGACTAGCATTTTTATTGATAACTTCTTCAACTTTCCAACCATAAAGCTTCTCTGCACTTTTGTTCCATAAGAATATATTGTTTTCTAAATCTCGCACAACAATAGCATCGGTAACAATGTCTATTAATGCTGCTTGTTCGCGCAGTTTCTGTTCTACCTGTTTACGATTTGTGATGTCTTCTACTATATAGGCAAATTGTTGACGATTGTGATGATTTTTAGCGATGGGAGAGACTGTGGCTGATAACCAGACTTGTTGATTGGAAATTTTGTGAACATATTCAAATCTGACAGGTGCTTGAGCTAATTCTGCTTGACGATAGTATTTAATCCACTGGTTTAAATGGGTAATATCTACACCCATTTCTCTTGCTAGACGATTTTGCATTGCTTGTGGAGTAAGTCCAAAAAATTTCGCGCTATTAGGATTATCAGCAATATGCAGAATATCGTTATCTACTAACTCGACAATTCCCATCATCATTGGCGCACTCTCAAAGAAACTATGTAACGTAGATTCACTATGAACAAGTGCTTCTTGTGCTTGTTTATAATCTAAATTAATGCGTGCCAATTCTTTTAAATTGCGGCGAATTTCTAATTGTCTGACGATGAGACGACTAATAGATTGCAGTCCTGCTAACTGTTGAGGAGTAATTTGGCGTGGTACTTGATCTGCTATACACAAAGTACCAATAATGTATTCTCCTGATCCCACTAAAGGTACGCCAGCATAAAATCTGATGTATGGTTCGGATGTGACTATATTTGATGTGGCAAACTGTTCATCTGCTAAGGTATCAGGAATAATTAAAACATCTTTATTTTCAAGACAAACTCGACAAAAGCCTTCATCCAAGGCCATTTCCTGGTGATCTAACCCTACTTTTGCTTTAAACCATTGACGGTGAGCATCTATCAGATTAATCACAGCAATTGGTGTATTGCAAAGGAGTGCGGCTAAAGATACTAAATCATCAAAAGTTTGCTCTGGTTCAGTATCTAGAATTTCATACTGATAGAGAGTATCAAGTCTTGCTGCTTCATAGTTAGATACTGAGAAGATCATGAAAATTTTCCTACTTGTAGCAATCTGATTTGATTTATAAACTTATACCAATTTGAAAAATGATGGCAACAGATGGTTGTACAGAACCAGTACAAAGAAAGGGATTCCCAATCCAAAATCCAAAATCTCAAATCCAAAATGGTATTACTCGTAGAGTCAGGGAATAGGGAATGGAGGACAGATAATAGAGAATAAATAGAGAGTGATTATTTTCTCATCCCTACACCCTGTCATCACGTACTTTTATCAAGATTAATTTGGGTTATTATGAGCATCACAATGATTTTTCCTATCAAACGTAAAGCTGAAGATAGTTTTGGTATTACTTTAGCCCCATTGTCTATTGAAGAAATTTATACTAAGGCAGACAACCCTGCTAATGGTGCAGTGGTGGTAATGAGTGGAATGGTTCGTAATCAAACCGATGGTAAAGCTGTGGTAGCTTTAGAGTACCAAGCGTATGAACCAATGGCTTTACAGATATTTTATCAAATTGCTGCTGATATTCGCTGTAATTGGACTGATGTGAATCGGGTAGCAATATATCATCGCATTGGACGGTTAAAAATCGGGGAAATCAGTGTTTTAGTAGCGGTGGGATGTCCCCATCGGAGTGAGGCTTTTGCAGCTTGTCAATATGCTATTGATACACTTAAACATAATGCACCTATTTGGAAAAAGGAACATTGGCAAGATGGTTCTAGTTCCTGGGTAAGTATTGGTGCTTGTGAACAAGAATGCTGATGTAGAGAAGGTGACAGGGAACAGAGTAGAGATAAATTTACAACAACTTTAAAAAGCACTAACTATTTTATGGTAATATTTTGGCCTAGTAGACGCAAATTAATGGTTGCTGGCGTAATCGCTGCTATTGGCTAACCTATATGTTGTTATTCAAGATATTACTACCATGTTTAAATTTAACTCAGAGTCACAGAGTCTTAGGTCAATTAATTTGATAGGATATAGCTTGATAGTTATAGCAATTTTAATTGGTTTTATAACAAGAATTATAGCTGTTTTCCAATATATGTCATTTGATATCGGACAAGATTCCGATCAAGTTAGAGATGCCTTTGTAGTTATTAATATGTGGAAAGGAGACTGGCCAACTCTGGGTTCTCAAGTCACTACAATTGTGGGATACCATATCTTACCTCTTTATTATTATCTTTGTTTTCCTTTTACCATTTTCGGCGCAGATCCAGTTTTTCAAGCCTTACCAAATGCTTTATTTTCTTTTTTATCTATTCCGCTATTCACTTATCTAGTTTATCTACTTCTAGAAAATGTTGAACCACAAGTAAGAATTTTTTTCAGTGGTTTAGCTGGATTTTGGTATAGCGTTTTGTATGGAGAAATATTTATTAGTAAAATGCAATGGAATCCTAGATAAATTCCTTTAAATTTGCTGGCTTATACAGGACTCTATTAACAGAAAATAGAGGGAAAATTTTCTTAAAACAAACAAGTTATTTTATGGTTTAGCTATGGAGTAGTTTTAGCTATATTAATCAGTTTGCATTCTTCTACACTATTTGTCATGCCAATAGTGTTTGTCCTTAGCTGCTCAATTTTTATATATAAAAAAGTTATAAAAAGGAAACTCTATTCATTAATAAGTCTACCTATAATTAGCATTTTATCCGCTGTCATTGCTTTACTGCCATATTGGATAGGTGAATTTGGTCGTGGTTTCCGGAATACAAAAAGTATTATTAAAATTGTAATGACTGCTTCTTCTTCCTCAAACAATTCTTTATTGATGAGTTTTGGAAAAAGACTGAGTAATCTTTTCTTAAATTACTATAAACTTTTCCAAGAAGTTTACTTATGGAATTCTTCATGGATTTATTTTTTAATATCTGTTCTTTTTCTATCTCTAGTGACATATTTAGGAATTACTAAATTTAAAGGTAACAAATCTATTTGGTGTATTTGGTGTTCTACATGGTTAATTTATATGTATGCAGCATCAAATCTTGATTCAGAAAAAACAGTGTTTCATTATAAGTTACTGATATTATTTGCTCCTATTGTCTTCACAATTACATCTTGTGCATACGTTAATCTGGCTAAAAACAAAAAACTAATTTTTTATATATTTACTGGCATGATTGTTTTGATTTCATGCTTGAGTAATTTATTCTATGATTATCAGTTTATGCTTAGTAAATATGGCAATAACCGAGTCATAAATACAGCAGATATCGCTGGAATAATCAATCATTTACCATCCGGTGCAGTCATTTGCGATCCCAGAGTTAGGAGTAGAAGAACAGTTAATAATCAATATAATTATATTGATACTAATATGACGCACAAGGGTATTCAAGTTGTGAATGTTTGTGCATCGGGTAATTACGTCATTCATCCGAAAAGATTATTCCTTATAGACGGTACTTTCCTTAATGATACAGGTTATGAAAAGCCTTATTATATGAAATATAATTCATCAGATTCAGAGAAGCTATGGCCAATATTTAAAATTACAGATAATGGCATAATCACCAGACCTGGAAAGCTTGTTTTAGAAACAGATACAGCCCAGGTTTATGTTCTAAATTAGGTATGAATAGGTTTATAGTATCAAAAATGAAAATTTTCTTGTAAAAATACTTAATAAATCTAGCAATTCTTGTTGTAATTATTTACATTATTTCAGTTTGTAACTATTTTGTGCTGTCGTTGGGAATATGCCTTTAGACTAATTTGCGATACCGACATCATGAAAATAGGGATAAAAGCAAATGTGTTTAACAAATCTATTTTGTCACGAGTTTGTAGTTGCTGTTTCCTTTGTGGCTTGTATTGCTGGCTTATTATTGTTGTGGGATAGCAATAAAGATCAGGATGAATCTCAAGCAACAGAAGAAGTTTTATTAAGAATGAGCTTTGCTTATTGGTTAGTTTATTGTGTTGCTTTCGGGATTGAGAAAATGGTTGTACCGAATTGGGAAGGTTTAACCATGACTTTAAAAATTACTACAGCTTTGTCATATTTTTTAACTTTTTCTTGTATTCTCAGTTTACCATTACATAAATTTGCAGTACATGAAGTTGAGGAATAGTCAAACATCAAAAGAGGAGTGTTTTGAACTCCTCCTTTGATTAATTGTCATATTCATGCAATTTTCATAGCCACAGCGATCGCATTTTCCAATTGATCCTGTGATAGATTAGTGAGAACAAACACCTCTTGCACTGTTTTACCCTGGCGTGCAATAATTTTATAACCCCCACGAATCGGTACAGACACACGCAACTGCATTTTTGGCGCATGGCCTTTGACTCTACCAATGACTGCCGGTGTCACAGTACCAATACCATCATGTTGACACAGACGCTCTAAAATGGGTATGAGTCCAGGAATGTGGGTAGAATGATTCCAAACAAGTCTGCCATCAGTGGGTTTAGGCATAATTAAGCTGCTTCCAGAGGTGCCATTGTTAACCCAGCACGTCGCAGCTGTTGGTGGTACAATTCTGCTGGTTCTTGGGGACCAACCCACACTATTGCTTGTCCTTCATAGTGTACCTGATTGGTGAGATCCCAAGCGCGATCGCCTGACATTCCCGGAATATACTTCATCAAACACTCAGCCACGTGCTGAAAAGTATTGAAATCGTCGTTTAAGACAATCACCTTATAATTAGGATAGGTTTTCCGAGTAACTTGATTAACCCGCTCAGGTGTGACAGTTGGTGCTGTGGCCATATCGTAAACAGCTGCAAGTCTTGTCTCCATAAATCAAAAACTACGTTTTACAAAACTACACTTCAAATATCTAGTTTAATTCATAAGGAACAGGTGACAGGTGACAGGTGACAGGTGACAGGGAACAGGGAACAGGGAACAGGTGACAGGTGACAGGTGACAGGTGACAGTAAAGAAACGTTGGTATAGGGTTTCCTAGTCTGGTGAATTACAAAATCATCTGCGTTTATCTGCGTCCATCTGCGTTGAATTATTACAGCTTGTACCTCACTTGAATGGTAATTACTATATGACAATTAACAATGGATAATTGACAATTAAATCTACCTGGAAGTGAGAGGATTTGCAAAGACAAATTGTTTATTTTTTTCCTGGAAAGTAGAGTTTTTAAACCTGGAATGAAACAATTGTCAATTGTCAATTATCAATTGTCAATTAATTTACTTCCAATCTTCCCAATTTTGGTTAAAAATAGATGTATCAGGAAAAGCTGTAGGATTACCATTTTGTTCCAACAACCGTTTTAAAACTTGTAACTTTGGTTCTGGTTTCGGTAAATTATCAACTAATTGATAAGGTGCAATATTTTCTTTCAGCGCAAAACTAGCTACAGTTCCCGCAGCAGCACCAGAAGACCATTCAAAGGAATGTACTCGGTAAGCAGCAGCAGCTATGTGACTAGTAGCAATACTTTTACCCCCTACTAATAAGTTATCAATTTTTTGGGGAATCATCGCTCTTAGGGCAATTTGGAAAGGATAAGCGTTACCTGCACCCCTTCTTTCTCCTGGACGTTCTTTATTTCCCGGTGCTTCTGCTGGACTGTTTTCCATGCAAGGATGAAAATCTATAGCGTAGTGACCGATACCTACAGCATCAGGGAAAATAGTAGAACGACTGCGCTTCATGGCTTTATCTGGTGGAACTTCACCCCTAATTACTGATGTCGCCTCTAAACCTGCAAGTGTCGCTCTTAACTGACGATACATATCTGCGGGTAGAGTTTTCCGGTAATATTCATCATTATAGTTACGGCGGGAAATATCAACTTCCCAAATACCAAACCCTTCCGGTTGTCCCCAACTGGGACGGCCGATAATACGTCTCCCTTCCCGCATATATGGGTATTTAGATAACCCGTGTACTGTTCCCATTGGGGAATTTAAACCTGTTAAGAAACGGTTATTGGGTTGGGGTTGTTTCACATTTGCACCGAGTTGAGAATCAGTATTTCCCGCAACTAACCAGTAATAATAAGCTAAAGCATTTTCTTCACCTTTGCGGAGGGTTTCGGTTCTCAGTCCTCCCATCCAGCTACCTGGTTGTAGTTGACCTGTGGCTTGTAATTGTTGGCGTGTATAAATTAAATTATCTTTGCTTGTCCCCGGACGGTAGTCATTACCCCAAGTCCAGTTTTGCATAGATATGTCCCCTGGAGTGGGAGTGGTAAAATTGACACCACCGAATTTACTTTGTTTTCCCTGTTGCGGACTCCAAATACGACGATAGGTAAAAACTAAATCAAAATTGGCTAATCTTGATAGTTCATAGCTAAAATAAGGGGCATATTGATTATAAAATGGGGGCATTATTTGGTTTTGCTGTTCTTTTGTAGCCTCCATTGCAAAGGTGTAAGTAAAACCTTGGGTACAATAGGGGTCATTAGTGGTGCTAGAAGCTGAAGGTTCGAGATAGGAACGCGCATCAATTCCTAGACGGTAAGGTACATCTGCTAAAGCGATAATTTCCCCAGTTTCACTTGCGTCTACAAGATACCATTTTGAGGTTTTTTTAGATTGTTTGGGCAGAAAACGAATGATAGTTTTAGTGAAGCGGGGTGAGTTTTGGTAACTATAAGCGTCTTCAATGGTTTGGGATAAGGTGAAGGTATTGAGAGGTGGTGCGTTTTTTGCTGGTTGATGTTGAATTGCGATCGCACCATTTATAATCTTACCATCTTGGCTAATTTGTAAATCTTTAATTACTGTATTGGGAAACCATTGCAATTTTCCTTTTCCCTCTTTTTCAGCGTCTTTTAACATTTGGGTGATGATATTGTGAGCATCACGGGGAAGAAAACAGGAGTCGCTTACCCAACAGTCACCGGGGTTAAGTTGGCCATATTTGCGTTGAATGCGGTTTCTTAATTCTAAATATCCGCGTGAATAGAATTGTTTAGCACGTTGGGTAGGTCTTTCATCTAACGCAGATGTACCTTGAGAAGATATTTGTCCACCCAACCAGTCGGTAATTTCTGTTAAACAAACTGTGTTTCCTGCGAGTAAACTTTCGTAAGCTGTCGCAACTCCTGAGAGTCCACCACCCACAACGAGAATTTCACAGTTGACGGTTTTATCAGGGTTTCTGGGTGGGGTTGCGGTGACAGAATAGGGAGTGAGGAAGGTGGTTAGTAAGGTGATGCTGATGAGTTGGTGACAAGCCTTTTTTTGTCTGTTTTTCATGGTTGATGCACTTTGTAAACTACGTCAAATTGTAGACGGTGCATTTGGGGGAAAGGTTCATACCTGATTTTATATAACTATGGTACTTAAAGTCCGTGGACTTAAAATCATCAATAACTTTTAATTGTTTTTATGACAACACCTGATAATAAAAATATTCAACAAAAATTTGGTAGTAGGCTACGTCAAATTCGACAAAATCTACAACTATCTCAAGAAGAATTAGCACATCTGTGTAACTTAGATCGCAGTTATATTGGAGGAGTAGAACGTGGTGAAAGAAATATTAGTCTTGTGAATATCCATAAAATTGCAGATGCGTTAAATATTTCACCCAAAGAGTTTTTTGATGAATAATATTCCTGAGAACATTCGACTGAAAGAACTAGCAATAATCGCTAATTCAAATAAACCTTTTTTTGATGATTTCCTTAGCTTTTTAAACTCAGAGAGTTATACGAGTCTATATGAATTTGTTATTGAAAAAGATTCATCTAAAGCACAAGAAGTTTTACTAAAGTATTTCAATCGTAAAGTTCCCAAAGACGTAAATTTATATGACGGTATTGCTCGTCCATATAGTCAATGCGATGCTAAATGGCGTTTTGTGGGTTGGATTTTTAGAGATGCTCCCATACAAAGACTACAAACATTATTCAAAAATATTGATGGGACAGCTATTGAACGTAAACCATTACTTCAAATTCACGTTCTTAAATATGTATCTACAATTTTACCCGAACCGGAAATATGGGAATGGTTTCCGAATTGTGAAGTAATTATGGAACAGTTAGAAGGAAGTAGTCGAGCTATAAAAGGAACTTTGGTTGAGGCAATTGTGATGGTAAATTTAAAAGAAATATTTAAAAATAACAATATAAATCTAATAGTTGGCGAAACTCAGATTAAACTTGCTGGAGAGACTTACGATGTTACCGTTACAGGAAATAAAGGAACAATATTAATTCCAGTAAAAACAAGAGAAACTACTGGTGGTGGACATGCTTTGCTTTTTACTAGAGATATTAACCAAGCAATTGAAAAAGCAAATAATGAAGAATACAAGTGTATTCCTATTATTATAGCCGAAGCTTGGAAAATAGATTTTGATTCATTGAAATGTAAGGAATTTATTCACATTGATAAAAACCCTAATCAAATAACTGAAGTAGAACCAATACTGAATAATAAACTCAAAGAAATCTTACATATTTTTGAATCTATTAAATAATCAATTATTAAAAATTCTCTTACTAGCAATTTGACAATAATCTTCATTAATATCAATCCCAATAAATTTACGTCCTTTCTTCATCGCCACTAACCCGACAGTACCAGCACCAAAAAAAGGATCAAGAACTATTTCCCCCTCAGATGAACCTGCTAAAATACATGGTTCTATTAATTGTTCTGGAAAGACTGCAAAATGTGCATCTCTAAATTTAGATAAAGGAACTTCCCAAACAGTCCGCTTATTTCTTCCTTTGGGATGAAATGCTTGATCCCATCTACCGTTATGTAAATTAGAATTACCTGCATTTTTACCCTGTTCTGGAGTTCCACCTTTTTTACCCAAATGATTTCGTCCACCCCGCATTTTACTATTTTCAGAAAAAGTTACATGAGGTTCACGAATAGCATCAGCATCATAGTAATATTTTGAACTTTTAGCCAATAAAAAAATATATTCATGGTCAGTTGTAGGACGATTTTTAACAGAAGATGGCATAGCATTAGGTTTATACCAAATAATATCTGACCTTAAAATCCATCCTCTTTCTTTAAGTGCTAATGCCAATTTCCAAGGTAAACCTGCTAAATTTCCATCTATATATTTATCACCTAAATTTAACCAGAGTGTACCATCTTCTTTTAATACTCTTTTGACTTCATCAAATATTTCTACAAGTCGGTTTATATATTCATATTCACTTTCTTCAATACCAATTTGTTTTTCTGCACAATAGTCACGCTGACCATAATAAGGGGGACTGGTAACAACTGTTTGCACTAAAGAATCTGGTAGCTTTTTCAGACAATCTAAAGCTTCTCCATTGATGATAAAATTAGACTGCTCAAAATCAACTTTCTCTTCTATTTTCACTATCAACTTTCGATCCAAATCAGCAAACAATGGAAGATTAGCAGTGATATAATCCAGCACAGAATTTACTTTAAATTTTAGATGGTAATTATATTGATCTTAAACTATTACCGACTTAACAGCAACCTGGTATTAAGATTTTTACTTTGTCTTACTGTTGCGACTAAGTGCTAATTTAATTTCTACTAAAGCTGCTTCTTCAGGAGTTAGTTCCAGAAATTCTGCAACTGTTCCCACTATCCAACCTTTAGCTTCTAGACGTTCTATCTTTAATTTTTCCATATTTCCATCCTGATGCTCTCTCTTTTGACACACAATTAGACTAAAATAAAATTACAATAATGTCAAACTGCATGATCAACACGGAAAATACAACAATTTATATTCCTGTCGATGTTGCTACAGCACAGGCTTACACTAAATCATCACAAGAAGAACAAAAAAAGATACAATTTATCTTAGCCTTACGCATGAAAGAATTATTAGATAAACCTCCTATTTCTTTGAGTCAATTAATGGATGAAATCGCCACAAAAGCAGAAGTAAGGGGATTGACTCCTGAAATTTTAGAGGATTTACTAAATGACGAATAACGCACGTTTTATCAATCAACTATCGTCACACTTTTTATACAATTTCATCAAATACATTTACAAGCTTATTGATAGATCCCTTGTTTTCCCCTAATCTGCTAATATCAAACAACCACCCTAAAATCCAGTAACCCCACATCCATCATCTATCATAGACATACCGCTGCAAAAACTAACTAACGGATAGGGAAGGTGTTATGAACAGCAAAAAACCCATTTTCTCGAAAATAGCTTTAAAAAGCGCCATTTTATTGTCACCCTTGCTGATATCCACTGGTTTTGTCAGTGGAAAATTTGAACTATCTGCTAATGCTCAGGTATTATCAAATCAGGAACGGGAAGAGTTAACCAAACTGCGAACAGAAAACCGCATTCAAAAGCAAGTACAGTCAGATTTTGAGCGTGCTTTTAATCGCACTAATACCCTGCTCAATATCTGGTTAACTGTTTTAAGTTTATTTCCTGTAGTTTTAATTGCTACATTATGGTTGTTGCGGAAAGCTATAATTAAGGATATTGTTGACCGAGCAATGCAACAAGTAGAAGGAATAGAAAAGTTGCAAACTCAGTTAATTACTGTTAATCAAGATGCTGAAAGTTTGATTAAAACATCTCAAAATATTACTCAAGAATTAGTACAGGAAGTTAATCAACTCAAACAAGGAATTCAAGGTGAACAAGAAAATTTATCTATTTTATTATCTGATTTACCCAAATCAAAACAAGAATTTTTAACGGCTCTAGAACGTGAAGTTGAATCTGCTCAAGAAAATATCAGCAATTTAGAATTTAAATTAAACACTCAATTAGAACAAGTAACTCTATCTGCTCAACAACAAAAAATTACTATTGAAAATGTCAAGAAATTGGAAACTGATTTAATCTCTCAGTTAAATAAACTGAAATTAGAAGTAGAAACGGAAAAACATACTGCTGTGAGTGATATTGAACAATCTCGTTCTCAGTTGATATCTTTACTTCATGGATTAGAGGCGGAGACTTTACAACAAAAAGAACAGACTTTTGAAAGTATATCACAATCGCGGTCAGAATTTACTGATCAATTATTTCAATTTCAGTCAGATGCTCAACATCAAAAAGATATATTTATAGATAATCTAGAAAAAATCAATAATCTCTTTAAATCACAACTTGCTGAATTCCAAAGCGATGCTCAAAACCAAAAAGACAATGTAGTTGCTGGTTTGGTGCAATTACAATTAGAATTTTCTCAGCAAATTAGAGAATTACAGAATGTTGCACAACAGCGTCAACAACAAATAATTAACAATTTAGAAGCATCTGGTAGTGAATTTACTTCTCAGTTTTCACATATTCAGACTGATGTGCAGCAAGATATTAAAAAACAGCAAGTTATCATTCAACAAACTCTCCGAAATTTAGAAACTCAACTTATCAACGAACTTTCAGCATTACAGAATGTTGCACAACAGCGTCAACAACAAATTATTGACAATTTAGAAGCATCTGGTAGTGAATTTACTTCTCAATTCTCAGATATTCAAACTGATGTACAGCAACAGAAATCGAAGATTTTAGAAAAATTAGAAAATTTAAAATCTGAATTTATCAACCAACTGAAAGAATTACAGAATACTGCTCAAATTCGTCAACAGGAAATTATTGAAAATCTAGAAGTATCTGGTCAGGAATTTACCTCTCAGTTTTCAGATATTCAAACTGATGTGCAGCAACAGAAATTGAAGATTTTTGAGAAGTTAGAAAGATTAGAAAATTTAGAATCTGAATTTGTTGCTCAACTTTCAGAATTACAATTAAATGCTCAAAAACAGAAAGATGCGATTTTGCAAGAGTTAGCAGAAATTAAACCTCAACCTACCCCAGAACCAGAAACAAGACCAGAAAAAGCACCCAAAAAATTACCAGAACCCACACAACCAGAAGTTTCTGCTGATGATTATATCAAAGAAGCGGAAATGCTATTTTCAGAAAAACGCTATGAAGATGCTTTAGCTATTTATGAACAAGTAGTTAAAATTCAACCTGACAATGCAGAAGTTTGGCTGAAACGCGGTTTAATTTTGAATAGATTAAAACGCTATAAAGATGCGATTATGTCTTACAATAAAGCCATTAAAATTAACCCTGAATATCATCAAGCTTGGTGTGATATCGGTGTTGCTTGTGGTTATTTAGGTAAGCATCAAGAAGCTTTTAACTGTTTTGATAAAGCTACCCAAATTAAACCTGATGATGGTGTAGCTTGGTTAAATCGCGGTTTGTCATTAGTAGAATTAGAACGTTATGAAGATGCAATTTCTTCCTTTGATAAAGCTTTAGAATTTCAACCGAACTCCCCCAAAATCTGGGATAAGCGCGGTTATACATTGGTGAGATTGGGAAAAGATAATGAAGCAATTACCAACTTTGATAAAGCACTGGAAATAAATCCAGATTATCATAGTGCTTATTACAATAAAGCAGCTTGTTTTGCACTACAAAGAGAAATTGAACTAGCTTTAGAAAATCTCCAAACAGCTATTCAACTTAAACCTAGCTATAAGGAAGATGCCGCAACTGATATAGACTTTGATGATATTAACCAAGATCCAATTTTTCAACAGTTAATTAGGTGATTGGTAATTGGTAAAAAGTAAGTACCAGGGTAATAAAGTAATCCCCAAATTATCAAATAATTCGGGGATATATGATTTAAAATCCCAAATTTAAAATCTCAAATTCGATTAATGATTGTAATTATTATTCCGAGGTGTGCGAGCGCCTGCAACTGCACCCATTAATGCTGCTGCTAAACTCAACAAAGAACCTAAGACAAACCACCACAAAGTTCTAGAAGTTGCTGCTGCTATTTCACGAGTTTGGGTGGGAGTTAATGCAGGTAAATTTGGTGATATGGTAGTACCTTGTAATCGCATTTGATTCATGACTTCAGCAGCATTGTAAGCAGCAACACCAAAAGCTCCCCACACGCCATTTGCTAATAGAAATGAACTAATTGCTAAGGTTGTTCCCCAAAGAATTGCGCCATTAAGTAGGGCTGTATCTCGGTGCATTGGCCCACAAGCGCGAGTTGTTACCCAACCACCAAGAAATAGAGAAAGTAATAAAGCGACAGTTGACCAAATTCCTACATTACTAATAATACCTGGGGCAATTGATCTTGGTGCTAACGAGTCCGCTATTCTACCCGCACCAAGCGCACCGAAAAATGAACTCAAAATTAACTGAATAGCCAAAGCCAGCAAAACGCCGGAAATTACTGGACCCCAGCGCACGCGATCGCGGTATTCTGTTACTCTTGTTGCTACCGTAGATTCAGGAATAATCTCATCACCTACACGATTTACGTATGACATAGTTTATTTGCTCCCTTGCTATTTCAGCAAAGTATTTCAGGTATATTTATCAATGGACAATTGATAATTGATAATTGATAATTGGTTAATTTGGTTGAAAACCTCTCTTTTTAAAGAAAAAGAGAAACCTTCCCGTACTTTCAATCCTCTACCCTTGAGGGAGAGGTAATAGTCCATAGTTTATTGTTCATTGTCAATTGTTGAAGCTTATATCTAAAATTAAATTGCCATTTTGGCTTTTTAATATCTATCAGTAGTAAGAGTTAATTACTATCTCTTTGGTGAGAATCAAGATAATTAATGAATAATTCCACAACTTCTACCTCTTACGGCATTTTTCATGTATTTATACTACGCTCTTGATTCTCTTCTGTGTCTCTGCACCTCTGCGTGAAAAAAAATGTGGTTTATTTACTGGAAAATTGCTGTAAATTTTGAATTTTGCTCCGTGATACTAGCGGATTTTTACTGCCGTACCTGTGGCAGTTATTAGTAATAACACTCCAGATTGATCAACATTGATTGTACCAGTATCAATTCCAATGCCAATGACAGCATTTGCTCCTAGACGTTGCGCTCGTTGTTCTAGTTCTTCTAGTGCCTTGCGTTGTCCTTCTTCAAATAAACGTTCATAACTGCCAGTGCGTCCACCAACAATATCACGAATGCTTGCTAAAAAATCCCGCAGGAAATTGCTACCATAAACAACTTCTGCTGTTACTATGCCTAAATAGGAATCAATTACAGCACCTTGAATGACATCAGTGGTACTTAAAAGCATATATTTACCTCATAAATAGCTAATAGCTTGACTTTTTTTTATTTTGCATTTTTTTAATGACGAAGGCAAGAAGACCTGGAACTTTATAGATGTTGTTGTCATCCTAATGACCAATAATTCCTTAATGGTACAAGCTTGCTGATTTATCCGTGAGGTGAATCCAAAATCGAATGTTAGTTAGCAGCAACCGCACTGACGGCGCAACCACTCGCTATGAATAGAAGAAGCTGGCTTTTATATTCCATCGTGCTTCTTATTTGTTCTTCCTGAACTTCTAGGAAGTGACACTCCTGAACCCATAGCATGACTTCATACTCCTTGAATGTTTTGAAAATGTGAATAAACACAGTTTTCAAATTTCAAAATTTTTGTTTTAATGTGTAAACAAAAACTTAACTAAAATTTAAGGAATTTATTGTGTATAAACGGACATCTTTTTTAGTGACTGTTTTATTATTAGGAAGCTTCGTGACTACCACTCCTTTGGTAGCCAGGGGTGAAGAAGTATTAGTTGCTCAAGCCAGCAACCCCAGGTTAAAGGATCTGCTAGAAGAAGGACGGAGGCTTGTAGATGCAGGGGATTATAATGGGGCGATCGCTGTTTATCAGGAAGCAGGAAGATTAGATCCTAGAAATGCCAAAATTCATTCGGGGATTGGCTATTTATATGCTCAACAAGGTAACTTTCAATTGGCCTTAGCCTCCTACCGGCGAGCGATCGCTATTGACCCCAATAATAGTGATTTTTATTACGCCGTAGGTTACATTAAAGGTAACGTAGGAGACACTAACGGAGCGAAAGAAGCTTATCGGCGTGCTATTCAGTTAAACCGTAATAATTTTAATGCCTATTTAGGTTTAGGTGTCACCCAAACTTCTTTGGGAGACTACGAATCAGCTATGTGGGCTTACGAACAAGCTATAAACTTAGATAGAAATAATCCCCGCACCTATGAGTTAATGGGTTCAATGTTTAAACAAAGACGACAAACTCAACAGGCCAGCAATGTATTAAGAAAAGCCCTGAATTTATATCGTAGTAGTAATGATTCAGAAGGTGCAGATCGGGTAGAAGCCATGCTGCGAGAAATAGGTGGTTAATTGATGAAGGTGTGATTAAAGTATGGTGTGCAGGAGTTTAAGGGTGTAGGGTGTAGGGTGTAGGGAAAGAAGAAAAAAACTGAATTCTTGCTACTGACAAATAACAAATGACAAATGAAAAATGCCCAATAACTACTAACTACTGACTACTAACTGCTTTAGCAATAGGCATTCTCCAACCAGTACCAAAAGCACGATCAGTAATTTTCAGTCCTGGGGGTGCTTGTCGGCGTTTAAATTCGGCAATAGAAACCATTTTCAACACTCGATTGACTATAGCTGAATCATGTCCTGCGGCAACTATTTGTTCTGCTGATTGGTGGTCATGAATCAGACGTTTTAAAATATCATCTAATATTTCATAAGCAGGAAGAGAATCTTGATCAACTTGACCTGGTTTTAGTTCTGCACTTGGCGCTTTTGTAATGATATTTTGGGGAATAATTTCCCTATTGCTATGAGCATTTAACCAATTACAAAGAGAATAAACACGAGTTTTAGGGACATCTGCAATTACCGCTAAACCGCCATTCATATCACCATAGAGAGTGCAGTAACCAACTGCCATTTCTGATTTATTTCCTGTTGATAAAAGCAGATGGCCAAATTTATTGGCTATGGCCATTAATAAATTACCTCTAATGCGGGATTGAATATTTTCTTCCGCAATACCAAACTCTGTTCCTGAAAATAAATCAACTAAAGTATTGTCAAAACCTGCCATCAATTCCCCAATAGGTAAAGTATGGGTTTTAATTCCCAAATTATCCGCCAATGCCAAAGCATCACTAATAGAATGTTCAGAACTATAGGGAGAAGGCATTAAAATACCCAACACATTATCCTTCCCTAATGCAGCGGTAGCAATAGCCGCGACTAAAGCCGAATCAACACCACCACTTAAACCTAAAACTACTTGAGAAAAACGACATTTATTAACATAATCTCGCACACCCAAAACCAAAGCGTGCCAAATTTCCTCATCTTCTGATTCATAAACTGGGGAAACAGAACTCAATTGTAAATCTCGTTGTGTTTCCTCAAATTCCACAATTAAGAAATCGGTGTCAAAGCCTTTAGCACGACAAATAATTTCTCCTTGCCGATTCAAAGCAAAACTGCGTCCATCAAAAATTAAATCATCATTGCCACCAATTTGATTGGTATAAATTAAAGGTTGTTGAAAATTTACGGCACTATGTTTTAACATTGCTTCCCGTAAATTCTGCTTACCAACGGTGTAAGGTGAAGCCGATAAATTGACAATTAAATCTACACCTAAAATTGATAAATCAGCAATAGGGTTAATGGCATAACTGCGTTTACCCCAAAATTCTTCATCATTCCATAAATCTTCACAAATTGTCACACCAATATTGATATCGTTCAAGGAAAAATAATTAGCTTGTAACCCAGGCTCAAAATATCGTTTTTCATCAAATACATCGTAAGTTGGTAATAGTCGCTTGTGAAAATACTGCTGAATTTTTCCTGCTTCTAACAAAGCAATGCTGTTAAATAAAGTTTTACCACCAGTAATATGTGCATCAGAATTTTTGACAACAGTTCCCACTAATACAGCTAAATTAGGTGGTAAATCCTGAGCTAATTTTTTTAATGTGATATCCATTGCTTTCACAAAACTAGGATTGAGTAATAAATCCCGTGGTGGATATCCACATAAAGAAAGTTCTGGTGTTAATAATAAACGTACACCTGATGATGCTGCCTGTTTTGCTGTTTCCAGGATTTTTTGGGCATTACCAGACAAGTCACCAATGATAGGATTAAGTTGAGCAATTGCAATTTTCATATAAAAAGGGAATAGGGAATAGGGAATAGGGAATAGGGAATAGGGAATAGGAAAATTATTTTTATTGTTCTAATTTTTTTATTAAAGCAATAATCATCCTAGTTTCTTCCTGAAGATTTTGAAAAATTAAATCTATATCCTTAACATCACATAATCCAACTCTTTCTGATAAAATAAGATGTGTTTGTAATTCATTAATCGAACCTTGAGCTATATTTAGGAATCTGATATATTCACCAGTAGTTCTTCTACCATAACCTTCGGCAATATTAGCTGGAATAGAAGCGGATGAGCGTCTGATTTGTTGAACCATACCATAAAGTTCTTCCTTGGGAAAATTTTTGGTTAGGAAATAGCATTTCTCAGCTATATCCATACCTTTCTGCCAAATTTGTAAATCTTTAAAATCTTTAATCTCTGACATTTTTTATTTTCTCCATGCGAATCAAATAATATTATATTCCCTATTCCCTATTCCCTATTCCCTATTCCCTATTCCCTTAAATAAACACTAATGGTTTATCTTTGAACGGTGCAAAAGCTGCCGCATCAAATTTATACAAACTAGCGGGACGACCTGCACCTCTTGATACTTTAATTCCGGTATCGGATAGAAAACCTAGTTTGAGTAGACGCGCTCGAAAATTAGAATAATCGGAAAAGTTTTCCCCTAAAACTGTAGTGTATAACTGATACAAATCATTGAGAGTAAAGGTTTCGGGTAAAACTTCAAAAGCTACAGGACTGTACTCCAATTTATTTTTCAGTCTTCTGTGTCCATAGGTGATAATTTCATTATGGTCAAATGCTAATTGAGGGATTTGTTTAACTGGATACCAAGCAATACCAGCAACTTTATCAGCAATTAATTCTGCTTCTTCAAATCTAACTAAAGCAAAATAACTGACTGATAAATAACGCACTCCATAACTATCAGTTTTTTCTCGTGGATCACGATTTGGCCCACCAAAAGTATAGAGTTGTTCTAGATAGAGATTATTGACCTTGATTTTTTCTGCCATAATGCGATAAGCAGCATCTTCTAAAGATTCTCCTTGACGTACTAAAGTACCGGGAAGACTCCAAGAATTTAAAAATGGTTCTTGCTGTCGCATTACTAATAAAACTAACAGCCGATTTTGGGCAGTATCTACAGAAAAAATTACATTATCTACACCGACTTTGAAATCAGCTAACGGTTGTTGATGATTCAGATTGGGATTTTTTTTATGGTTGTGTGCTGGCATTTAAACGTACAAATGCTCTCGATGAATATAAGCGACAACAGGGGGTGTGAGAGTTTCGGGATCTTTTTGTTCACGAAAAGCTGTGGAAGAGACATCCAAACCAGTTAAACTGGCGATCGCAATTTTTCCTCCTAACTGTCTCACTCCCTCCAAACTAGAATTATCTATGACATAACCTGGACGGGGAATTACCAGTAGTTGCACTTGTTTGAGCAAATCTTCAATATGATACCAACGGGGTAGCTGAGTCAGCAAATCTGAACCAATTACCAAAGTATATTCAGCATCTTCTCCCCAACGTAATTTGGCTTTTTTGACAGTTTCCAAAGTTCGCCAACTGCTCAAATCTTGCTCTAAAGTAATATTATCTTTAGGCGCTTCTATGTCTGTAATTAGTAGTTGTAACATAGCAGCCCGATGAGCTAAAAGAGTTTGCTGAGATTTAAAAGGATTATCAGCAGCCCAAACAGCAACCCAATCAAAATCTTCAGATAACCATTTGAGAATTTTTTGATGTCCAGCAGTCGGTGGATCAGCACTTGTACCAAATAAAGCGATGTTCATAAGAATAGGAGTTCAGGAAATAGGTGATAGTTATGAATTGATAATTGATAATTGATAATTGACAATAGTTTCATTCCAGGTTTAAAACCTCTCTTAGAAAGGAGAAGAAATCAAACAATTCTTATCGCCCATTCCTCCCACTTCTGGGGAAAGGTAATTGTCAATTGTCAATTATTAATTGTCCATTGTTTAACTGCGTTCATAATTAGTATTTTGATTTCGTCTCGTCAGTCAAATTCTGCAACATTTCCGAAATCTCCACATTTACAGAAATCGGATTTTCTAATCTTCTTGCTTCCTCTGATAAACTCGCCACAGAATTAGCAGTTCGCTGACGAATTGTTGTTAAACTTTCCGGTGGTTGTAATTGTTTACCCTCTTTCATTACCAACTGTAATAAAGGTTTTTCTTCACCAAAACTTTCAGCCAATAAACCTAATTTATCTGCTTGTAACTTACCTCCTTTAAAAGTACGAAAAATTTGCTTCTGCCCTGGATAAGTAAACTTACCACTAGACATTTTCATCACGGGAATGCCATCAATATCCACTAATTTATAAACTCCATTCACAGGAGAACCTGTAACTAATTTTGTGCCTAAACCATAACCATCAATTTCCGCACCTGCTGTTTTTAGTCGTTGTATTTCCCATTCATCTAAATCACCACTAGCGAAAATTGCAACTTCTGGAAGGAGCGATCGCACTTGTTTTGATAAACTAACTAAATCTCCAGAATCTAAACGCACCCCCGTTAATTTCATTTCTCCCGTTCTGACTTTCAAAGCCAACCTTTGAGCCGCAGTCACAGTATCATAAGTATCAATTAATAACGGCGCACCAGGAAAATATTGATGAAAAGCTGTAAAAGCTTGTTCTTCACTTCCTTCTAAAGCTGACAAAGCCATGACTAAAGCGTGTGCCATAGTACCACTTGGTTTTTCACCTAGCTGTAGTGCTGCTAACACATTGGAAGTTGCATCTAAACCACCAGCCAAAGCCGCCCTCGCCGCCCATAAAGACCCTTGGGGACTAAAAGCCCTGCGTGTGCCAAATTCTAAAAGAGTTGCTTTTTCCCCCGCAATATCACGTAATCTAGCTGCTTTTGTAGCGATTAAAGTTTGATAATTAATAGTATTGAGAAGATAGGTTTCTACTAACTGTGCTTGCCATAAAGGTGCTTCAATTCTTAACAATGGCTCATTGGCGAATACCGCAGTACCTTCTGGTACAGCCCACACATCTCCAGTAAAAGTTCCTTCAGCTAGTAATGACCAGAAACGCTCAGGTGCATGAGTAAAAATTCCTGTTCTCTGTAAAGCAGCTATTTGGGCAGAATTAAACCGGAATTTCGCCAAATATTCCACAGCTTGCGCCAAACCCATTGCTATTAAATAGCCAAAACCTTCAGGTAAGCGCCTGACAAATAACTCAAAGCTGGCTCGTTTTTGTTCTATCCCCTCACCTGTGTAACAAGCTGCCATTGTCAGCTGGTAAAGATCCGTCAGCAAGCTGTAATCTTCTTGACTGACAGTCAATTCTGGGTTTTGGTAGCCATAGCCCACATCCATACAAGTGGTCATATAACTCTAGCCTTAGCAAAAGTGCTTTCTTTAATTATGGTACTTTTTACCATAATTTATGTCAAGCCTTGAGCGTAAAATGGCGAAAAATGCCTTGTAAGCCTAGATTTACAAGCCAATAATATTTTGAAGGTAAGTAAGTTAATATTTTTTAATAGTTATTTCTTATCTAACTATGGTCAGGTTACTTGGAAAATTTTGGATTTGGGATTTACGTTAGCGAAGCGTACGCAGCGCAGCGATTATTTTTCTGTCCTGAAAAACCAGATTCTATACCCCAAATTTTTTAATCTAAAATCTAAAATCTCAAATCTAAAATCTCAAATCTAAAATCTAAAATTCCTGGTCAGACAGCAATTGTTGAATTGTCTCTGCTAAAAATTTCATTCTGACAGGTTTGGTTAAGTATTCATTTGCTCCAGCACTGAAACATTTAGCACGATCATCTGGCATCGCCAATGCAGTTAAAGCAATAATAGGAATATGATTCAAATGAGGAAAAGTACGAATCTGGCGAATTGCTTCCAGTCCGTCCATAATTGGCATTTGAATATCCATCAAAATTAAATTTGGCTGTGCGGTTTGAGCTAGAGAAACTGCTTCTGCTCCATTTTGAGCCAAAATTAGCTTATAACCCCGGTTTTCTAAATAAAAAGCAATGGTACTTATATTTGCTTCATTATCCTCTGCAATTAAAATCAAAGGAGATTGAGAATCCTGGTTGAGAGTTGATGTCATGCTTGCAGACTGTTGCTTAACCTTGAGTGGAGGGGATGGGATATTTTGCCGTGGTGCTTTTAAGTAGGGTAAACGGACTGTAAAACAACTTCCTTTACCCAGTTCACTAGTTAATGTAATTGTACCACCATGCATTTTAGTTATGCTGTTAACTAAGGCTAATCCTAATCCTGTACCGTTATATTTACGGTTCAGTTTACTATCAATCTGAACAAAAGGCTGAAATAATTTCGGTAAATCTTCTGGTGCTATACCTATTCCTGTATCAGTAATGGAAAAACAAAGAAATTCCTGCTGGTGGTCGAAGTTATAATCACTGTTAGAGGTAGTAAAATGAGGTTCTTTCAGTGTCTCCTCGTATGTCTGATTTAACCCTTCTTCCCTATCCACAATTAACTTAATCCGACCCCCTTCAGGCGTAAATTTAACAGCATTATTGAGTAAATTAATTAAAACCTGACGCATACGCCTTTCGTCCACCATAATATCAGGTAAGTCAAGAGGGATATCTAGACTGAGTTTCAGATTTTTTTTAATCGCTTGTTGTTTAACAAAAGTGAGACTGAATTCACACAGATGTTTACAATTAACAGGAGTTAATTCTAACTCTAACTTGCCCGATTCAACTTTGGAGAGTTCCAGAATATCGTTAATCAATTCCAGCAGATGTTTACCACTACGTTCTATTGTACAAATTACTGATTTTTGGCTTTCATTCAATGTTCCATAAACTTCATCCATCAATGCTTCTGAAATTCCTAAAATCGCATTTAATGGAGTACGTAATTCATGGCTCATATTTGCTAAAAACTCATCCTTGAGGCGAGTAGCACGATCTAATTCGGCATTAGTAATCATTAATTTATCATTAGTAAATGCCATTTTTTCTCTCATTTTTTTTTCTTTTAATAATGCTTGATTAGTTGCTACTTCTGCTTTTTTGCGTTGAGTAATATCGACCAATGTGCCAGATAAATAATTGAGCGAATTAAATCTACCAGACAATTGTATCCACACTATCATTCCTTGCTGATGATAAAATCTCAATTCTTGGCTCACATTTATATTTAAACCTTGATTATCTTTATGATTGATTAAGTGTAAATATTTTTCCTTATCTTCTGGATGAATAAAATCAACAAATTCTAAACCAATTGAATCAGAAAAGCTATAACCAAAAATTTCCGTCCATGCCTGATTGACAAATATAATTTTTTGGTCTTGATCAATTGTAAAAACTATTGCTTGTAGGTTCTCAACTAAATCACGATATCTTTTTTCTGATTCCGACAATTTTTCAATTAAACGATATTGTATTTGGGTGTGTAACTCGATTTGTTCATATTCCATATTCTTTAATGTTGTAGATGGCAAAATTAGCATAATTGTAAATCTATCAACAGTTGTGAAGATGTAGAAACTTGGGCATATAGTGGAAATATTTGGCTAGTATAAAATTCGTGTTCAAATATGGTTCTAGAAGAAGTACAATCAGAAAGAATTTGCACTTGATAACCTTGCTCATGAGCATAACGTCCTGTAGAATCAATACAAATAGAAGTCACCGTACCTGCTAATATGACGTTAGTAATGTTCTTACTTTTGAGTACACTATCAAGGTCTGTATTGGAAAAAGCATTAAGACCTCTTTTACCAGGAATTTCTAGAATTCGATCTTCAAATTCCCTGAACTCGGCAATCATTTCTGCTCCTTTAGTTCCCTGTCGAAAAGCTTTCATCTCTTTAATCGTTTTGAGAATTCCTACAGGCTCAAATAACTCACTATAGTCAGGAGTAAAAAAAATAGGAGTTGTAATTATCAAAATCGGAGTAGCTATTATTTTTCTGAGTAAATTAACTGTATTGTTGACAACATCATTAGCTTGGGATGATTCTTCAATCACAGAATATAAAATACCATCCCGATCAAAATAGTCATTCTGAAAACCTATTAAAATTAATGCGCTTTGACTGATATTCATAATGTAAATTATCCTTAAAAAATGCAAAAATAAACTCAGCAATAATAAAAACTTTCGTCAACCCTCTTAACTTTGTGTGCTTTGCGTTCTTTGCGGTAATGCCTCCGGTTGTCAGGGATACATTCATATCAAGCCTTCAACTTACACATTTGGGATACTCCCGGATATTAGGAGAGTAATGTCAAGACTTATGAGTCAAAAATAAGGAATAAAAAGTTTGATAAAGCTGTAAATTATCAATATAGTAAGTTTGGGTGTAACCATTGAATAGATGACTGCTATTTTGGCAAAATTGTTATATCTACAATTTTGACGATTACACGAGGATAAGTCAATTTTATAGATTAAATATTAATCATGTAAATGTGATATTTACCATTATATTGACAAGTTAGCCCAAGTGAATATACTGAATGGGTTAATGAGAAAATTACGGTTACTCAAAATATAAGGTTTCCGTGTTCACCTACGGAACATATCACGGGCAACAGATCAAGTTAATTGCCGCTCATCGTTAAGTTTTGAATTGTCTAGGAATCTGCTTGGATGACTGTACCGAGCTTTACAAAAATATATAGCTGTAGCCAGGATAATTAGGACATTAAGGCAGGAAATAGGGAATAGGGTTTTAGAGGATTTGGATGTACGGAGTTTTGTATGGCTACGCCACGCAAGCTATCAATAATCAAATATTATTCCGATAGGAGTCCTATAGTATTTCTATACATATTAAGTAGTAGAAGTATGAGATTTGTTGAAGAAATGCAAATAAATACTAATAAAGATTGCATATATTAGAAATATATTGCGAATATGAGCAAGTAATAAATATCAGGATTAAAGTATAGATATGAAAGATAAAAGGCATAAAAAAGGAGTCAAAAGATTATGGCTATCACTAAAATGCTTGCTAGTATGATTCAATTTCTTTCTGAAGCCTTCATGCGTATTTTTAGCCCTACAGATGATGCCTATCCTGTAATTGGTTTTCAACCTTTTACTGGTATTCCCTATAAGAGAGGTAAGGCTGCATCTTGGTAGATATTACTTTAAAAAACTTCACATCAGGAGAAGTAATAACGATAAAGGCGTGAGAACAAATTTCACGCCTTTTTGTTAATAGGGAATAGGTGAAAGGTGACAGGTGACAGGTGACAGGTGACAGGGAAGAAAATTTTAGATTTTAGATTGAAGTTGCTCAAAACAATCCAAAATCTAAAATCCAAAATCCAAAATTCAAAATTAAGAACACCCAGCACCCTCTACCTAGTTCCGGCTTCAAACAAGGCTTTGTTATCTAACCAATCTTTACCCACCTGAATACTAATATCTGAACCGATATTACCAGTGCTTTCTACTCGCACTTCACCAAATCCTAGGGTATTACGAATTGATTCGGCACTTTCGGTATCTCCTTGTTGGGCGACAATGTGGGTAATTTCTAAAGGTTCACCCCAGGGTTTAGAGATAAAGATATTGCGATATCCGGCTTTTTCCAAAGCTGTAATCAGGGGACGGATTTGAGAGCGATCGCCACCTGTGCTATCTTGAATTGCCACACGCAATCTAGCCGGATCTATAATTTCGGTGTCTAATAATTCTGATTCTAGACCAAAATTCTGAACCATTAATTTCTGAATTGCTCGTTTTTGTGGTATCCAATAACTAGCATCATATTCGCCATTCTCACTAAAACGACCAGGCAGCATTAACATCTGCATATTGGAACGATTAGTTCGAGAACCAAAACCAACTAATGCAACTAATTCTTCAACGGTTAAGTTAGTGTCAATATTATCTTTAACTACATTCAGAATTTGGGGTAATTGCGTTAAAGTTGTGGGATTGAGACTTTGTTCAATCAAAGCACGCAATACCATTTGCTGACGTTGAATTCTACCTATATCCCCTAACTCATCATGGCGAAAGCGCAGCAGTTGTAGAGCCTGTTCACCTTTAAGATGCTGTTTACCTGCCTTTAAATTAATATATAAATGTTGTGAGTCATCCTGATATTTCATGTCTTTGGGAACATAGACTGTTACCCCACCCAAAGCATCTATCAGCTTGGCAACTCCCAGGACATTAATGCGGACATAACGATCTATTCCCACCCCACCCAAAAGATTACTGACTGTTTTAGCAGTTAAAGCAGGACCACCATCAACATTGGCGGCGTTAATTTTTTTGACTCCAAACCCTTCAACCTCTGTGCGAGTATCTCTGGGAACAGAAAGCATAACTATTTTTTTTGTCTCTGGATCAAATTTGATCAAGAGCATCACATCAGCAAGACCGTCAAAAGAGTTGATTTGGGGGAGATACTTGAGTTCTTTGGTTTCACTAGGCGGGTTTTGGACATCTGGTGGCAGTACACTCATGCCCATAACTAAGATATTGACAGGGCGAGTTAATTGGGAAAATTGAAACCCATTTCCAGAAATGCGATCGCCATCAAAAACTGCTGCATCCTGTGGACTTAGCTGCGCCTGTTGCAAAGGCGTACTATCCCAAGAAACTGCTAACAAAGCCCCTGCCATACCTGACACCATTGCAATCCCACCCATACCCACCGCAAACCATAACCAGCGCCCTGATTTAGATTTGCGAGGCTTTTTGCCTCGGATTTTGGTTTTTGCTGATTTATTATCTTCTGCTGATGTTCTTTGACTAGTCACAAATTCCCTCACACTGACTGATAGAATACCGTAAATTTGCCGAATCAATATATATTTTATGTAGACAAATCAGACTATGATAGACTAATCCTCATTAATAGTGCTGATTTTTCTGCTCTTGGGAACTACAAAACCTTTACCCGGATTTCTCTTAATTTATTGTTAATCCGGAGAAGTTGCTAGAGTAGGGCAATCATAAACCAGATTTGATCATATTTAACTCATGTAGGAGTTGAGGGTGTGGGGTGTAGGGTGTAGGGTGTAGGGTGTAGGGTGTAGGGTGTAGGGGGAAATTTTAATTCTTTCTTCTTACTCCTGGAACTACTGAACTACTGAACTACTGAACTACTGAACTACTGAACTACTGAACTCCTATTCCCGAAGGGAGCAACTTACTTGAGTATGCGTTCGGCAAAATTGCTCAATCCTTGTAAACGGTAAGATTTTCCTTGGATGATACGAACCATTAACCAAATGTTGACCAGAAAGTAACCAGATGTGAAAAAACTGTTAAGAATTAACAACCTCATTGCCAGAAAATCGGAAGTAGTTGCCCCAGAAGCTAACAAACTATAGCCTAACATCCATATAAAGCCCAAAGTAATCGACAGACGACTCACAGCTAGTTGTTCCCGGCTACCCTGACCATGATAGAGAGTCCAGAGGGATGGAAAAAAGCCGAACACAGGAATCAAGTATAAAAGTAGCAGTCTTCTAGAGGCTGTCTTGTCTTGAGGATGTGGGTAATTATCCATTGGTGGTAGATTGTGCATTATGGCTGGTCTGTTTATAAACTAGAGGAATGAAAGAGACTGATATAGTTAGAGATAATAGTCTGTAAAGAAAAATTTAACTGAGTTCTATTTAGTTGTATCCCCAATTATTTTAAAAATGCAGACACGCAAGCTACTCGACTGGTGGCAAACATTGACACCAATAGCGCGAATCGGGGCGATCGCGCTGTTCGCTCCTCTATTAGTTCTCAATGGTTGGGCGATATCGGCTATTTTCAATTATTTCCACTCTTTGATAGTCATTTTAGTTGGAGCCTCAGTCCTAGCTTTTCTTCTCAACTACCCAGTTAGTTGGATGGAAAGACACGGTGCCAGGCGAGAACAAGTTGCTATCTTAGTATTTTTATTAGCTTTATCCATTTTATTGGCGCTGGGTGTCACCCTCTTTCCTCTAGCACTCACCCAAGCCCAGCAACTGGTAGCCCGTCTACCAGAGTGGATTGACTCCGGGCGATCGCAATTAATGATCTTAAACGAAAAAGCCGAAAGCATGGGCTTACCAATAAACCTTGATGCTATCGTCGTGCAAATTAATGATCGCGTCAAGAGTCAATTACAAGCTATTGCTGGACAAGTTTTAAATTTAGCGGTTGTCACCTTTACTAGCTTGCTGGACTTTCTGCTAACAATGGTTTTAACCTTCTATCTATTGCAGCATGGTGGTGAACTCTGGGAAAGTTTAGTAGAATGGCTACCCACGAGATTTCGTGAACCTTTTTCTAGAACAGTACGCCTCAGCTTTCAAAACTTCTTCATCAGCCAACTAATTCTCTCCGTTTGTATGGCATCTGCCCTGATACCCAGCTTTTTGTGGTTGAAAGTGCCTTATGGATTATTATTTGGTTTAACCATTGGTCTGATGGCTCTAATTCCCTTTGGCGGTTCTGTGGGAATTGCGGCGACAACCTTATTAGTTTCCTTACAGGATATTTGGATGGGTGCTAGAGTCTTAGCTGCATCTGTCATTGTCCAGCAAATTCTGGAAAACTTGATTGCACCCCGGATTTTAGGAAGTTTTACAGGTTTAAATCCAGTTTGGGTGCTAATTTCTATCTTAACTGGAGCAAGAATAGGCGGACTTTTGGGTGTTATTGTTGCGGTTCCCTGCGCTGTAGTTATTAAAACGGTGATTAGCGCCATCCGTCTACCAATCATTAACCATGATACAGAAAATTCTTCATCTGAGGAAATAGTTACACCCATGACACCAGAAGAATCTGCCAAAGCGGAAGCGAAAAAATCCCTTAGTGTTTCTGATAGCGTCGCTTGAGAATTTTGGATTTTGGATTTTGGATTTTGGATTTTGGATTTTGGATTTTGGATTTTGGGTTTTGGATTTAACTATCTAAAATCTAAAATTTTCCATCCAAAATTGAATATACAAGAAAATTTTAGAGATTGTCTTTTGTAAACTCAGTTTCAGAACTAGGTAGATGATATTTATTCATAAATTTGTTACCTTGATCAACTTGGGAACATCCCAATACACTCAACATCACAAAACTGGCTGCGGCTAAAACATACCGTCTACCCAAATTTACGCCATAACGTCTTTGTAAAAAGTTTTTTTGTACAGCACTAAACTTTTGTCGGTTCATCTGCTACCTCATTTGTGGTTTTAGCGGTTCATTAAGTTAGACGCTTATGATGTGTCAGATGTTTACTATCGCATTTACCAGCACATAAACAGTTGGCGGTTACAGTTTTGGTAACGGCAAAAAGCGGTAAAAATAAATCCGTTTAAAAAAATTAACATCAAAACACCCAAGTCAGGCTAGATAATAACGGCTGATTGAAATTATCTATGATGCACCCCGGAAAAGAACAATGGATGAAGAACAACGCCGTGCTTATTGGCGTGCTAACACTGCTTTAATCAGAAATCTTTTAATTATTTGGGCTTTAGCTTCGATTGTTTTTAGTATTTTGTTGGTTCAACCTTTAAATACCATTAAGTTTTTTGGAGTGCCTTTTGGCTTTTGGATGGCACAACAAGGATCTATTTTGATTTTTGTGGGTTTGATTTTTACCTATGCTTTCCAAATGGATAAATTAGACCGCAAATATAAGATTAAGAAGTGAGGAGAAACGGTGTCAGTTGAACTTTGGACGATTTTAATAGTAGGACTTTCTTTTGTTCTCTACATTTACATTGGTTGGCAGTCACGGGTAGAAAATACCAAAGATTTCTTTATTGCCGGTCAAGGTATTCCTTCTATTGCTAACGGTGCAGCGACAGCAGCAGATTGGATGTCTGCGGCTTCGTTTATTTCGATGGCTGGGTTAATTTCAACCCTGGGTTATGATGGTTCAATTTATTTGATGGGTTGGACCGGTGGCTATGTTTTATTAGCTTTATTATTAGCCCCATATTTACGGAAGTTTGGTAAATATACTGTACCAGATTTTGTAGGCGATCGCTATAAATCAAATCTCGCTCGTTTAGTTGCGGTAGTTGCAGCCATTTTCGTTTCCCTCACCTATGTTGCAGGACAAATGCGCGGTGTGGGGATTGTATTTAGCCGCTTTTTACAAGTTGATATCAATACTGGTGTGATTATCGGTATTGTTATCGTTGGTTTTTTTGCAGTTTTGGGAGGAATGAAAGGTATTACTTGGACACAAGTTGCCCAATACTGTATTTTGATTTTAGCTTATTTAATTCCTGCCATTGCCATTGCCTTTATTCTCACAGGAAATCCTGTTCCCCAATTAGCATTTACCTTTAGTGATGTTGCTGACAACTTAAATAAAATTCAGACAGATTTAGGATTTCAAGAATATACCCAACCGTTTGCTAATAAAACGATGTTGGATGTATTGTTTACCACTGTGGCTTTGATGGTAGGTACTGCTGGTTTACCCCATATTATTGTCCGATTTTACACTGTTCCTAATGTGCGGGCAGCGAGATTTTCTGCTGGTTGGGCATTATTATTTATTGCCATTCTTTACACCACAGCCCCGGCTTTATCTATGTTTGCCCGTTACAATTTAATTCAGTCTCTCCACAACCATACAGTTGAAGAAGTCAGACAATTAGACTGGGCTAATAAATGGGAAAAAACCAAATTACTCACTTTTGAAGATAAAAACCAAGATGGTAAATTACAGTTAACTCCCAAAAAAGATACCAACGAAATTACCATCGACAACGATATTATTGTTCTCTCTACTCCAGAAGTTGCTAAACTTGCACCTTGGGTAATAGCTTTAGTGGCAGCAGGTGGTTTAGCCGCAGCATTATCAACAGCTTCGGGTTTATTATTGGTAATTTCTAGTTCCGTTGCCCATGACCTTTATTATCGGATTTTTGATGAAACAGCTTCGGAAGAAAAACGGGTATTTGTGGGGCGGGTTGTTGTTGGTTTTGCCTTAGTTCTTGCGGGTTATTTTGGTGTTAACCCTCCTGGTTTTGTGTCTCAAGTTGTAGCTTTTGCCTTTGGTTTAGCTGCTGCTAGTTTCTTCCCGGTGATAGTTTTAGGAATTTTTGATAAACGCACAAATTCTCAAGGTGCTATTGCGGGAATGTTAACAGGTTTAATTTTCACCATTATCTATATTGTTGGGGTGAAATTTGGTGGAATGACACCTTGGTTTTTTGGAGTTTCTGCTGAAGGTATCGGTACTTTAGGAATGGTGATTAATTTTGTAGTCACCCTGATAGTTTCTCGTTTAACACCACCTCCACCAGCAGATATTCAAGCTTTGGTGGAAGATTTACGTACTCCAAGTTTTGAAGAATAGATTATTGGGGACTGGGGACTGGGTAGTAATTTATAATTACGAATTACGAATTACTTTCCCAATTCCTCAATATTTTTCATTACTTGTTGATACAATTGTTTGTTGCCTTCTTTATCAAATATCGCTGCTGCCCGTTGTAAGTCTTGTAGCGCACTCCGTTTATCTCCACTAGCAGCAAAGGCATTTCCGCGATTATTGAAAGCAGGGCCGAAGTTGGGATTGAGGCGGATAGCTTCATTATAATCTGCGATCGCTTTCTGTTGTTCTCCCTGGGAAGCATAGGTATTGCCCCGGTTATTGTAGGCAACAGAATAGTTTTGATCGATCCGAATCGCTTGAGTATAATCTTCCAGCGCCCCACTTTTATCTCCCTGGGTAGCGCGGGCATTTCCTCTGTTATTATAAGCTTCGGCGTAGTTATTAGCTAGGCGAATAGCTTCATTATAATCTGCGATTGCATTTTGTTGATCTCCCAGTGATGCACGGGCATTTCCTCTATTATTATAGGTTTCTGCATCATTGGGATTGAGACGCAATGCTTGATTATAATCTGCAATCGCCCCCTGTTTATTCCCAATATCAAAATATGCTAACCCTCGACTTTTGAAAGCCGGTGCATATTGAGAATTAAGGCTAATCGATCTACTATAGGCAGCAATAGCAGCTTGGGAATTACCTTTAGCGTGCTGATTCTGTCCTTGAATATAGAATTCTCCAGCTTTGGATGTTTTTTGTGTGAGACGATTCGGAGGACTGACCCCTATTTCTGTCACTAAAACATCCTGACCCCTATTGCAAGAAACGCATAAAATTCCACTGAAACCAGTAACCACTGCTATCGTGAATATTCTGCCTAACAATTGCCGTTTGTGTGTCAATAACTGCCCTTTCATAAGTTCTTATAAATCGCTTTCATACCGTAAGGAAATCATTACCATAATCTAATTTATTGGTGTTACTCCACAATAATTCTAACTTGTGCTAGAGATTTTGACTCAATTGACAAGCTTTCCTGATATTTTTCAAATATAGTTAAACTTTTTTTCAAATTAAACTAAAAATATGAAAATTAATGTATAAATACGCTCATTTTAAAAATATGAAATTGTTTATGTCTTACCATTTTATTATCTAGTTTAAAATTTCCGAATGGGAATGACGTTAAAGATGGTATGCCTTAGAGGATTCATTCCCATAGCATGAGAGTAAAAATTTATTACTGCTACTGTAATTTATGACTCATCACTAGCATCATTCTCCTGAGTTTTAGCAATTAATCGCCAAACAGAAGTTTTTTCAACATCTACATCTAACTGTTCCAAATTTCTGCCTAATTCTTTTTGCAATTTCTCTGTCAGAGTAATTGGAAAATCCAAATCAATATCTTGATTTTCCACCAATCGCATCAGTTCTGTAAATTTCACCTTGACAGATTTACGTTCATATCCAGACAGCTTACAATATTCAGTTTCTGATATATTTTGCATTTGCATTGCTTTTTTTAATCGCTCTTGTAAATAATCAAATTCAGAATTTATTAACTTGCGTTGCTGTTCCACTTCTGTATATCTTTCAGAAAGCTTAGTTAAATCTTCTGTGGCTGGGTCTGTGTGCATCTTTGACTGCAATGCTAATAATTGCAAATGTATTTGCGCCAAATAAATACAATCGAAATAAGCATATTCTATTTGTTCATCAGTTAATGGTCTTTGACCCCAATCGCTTCCTTGTTCTCCTTTATCAATACTGTGGAAATTACAAAGTACAGCAGCCAGAGTTTTTAATTGATAGTTAGGCAAAGGTAGAATATGATAGGGTATACTTTTAGCCATTTCTAAAGTGCAAGTAATATTTTTTGCTTTTTTATTTCCTAAAAATTTCACATCATAACTAGCATTATGAAAAACCTTTTCGATAGCTGCATTCATCATTATTTGCTCAATAAAATCAGCAATCACATCAGGCTGTTCTAGGACATCCAAAATATAAACACTGTCACCAGTCATATCTTGAGGATTATCCAATATTTGAATCAGCGATAAGCGAGAATTACGACTTTTGAAGTCGGCAACTTCTGTATCTATCCACAGAGTTTGAGAGTTGGTATATTTAGTAATCAGGGAACGAATATCCCTAGCAGCAGTAAGATAAGGCATTGGTAGATGTAGGGCAGTAAAACTTAGTCATAGTTTTCTAAATTAACATTTTGTGACTAATTTTGCTCTGACCTACTGCCCCATTATTATGATGAGTTTTAGGAAAAATGTCTGCCAATATGCCAAAATACTCCCCATAGAGGATGCTGTTATTTTGCAAATCTGGACAAATCAAATTTATACCCAGCAAAGCTAGTGATGCTGCTACCCCTAGGACAAAGCATTCAGCTATCAGCAGTCAGCAGTCAGCTAAAACTGTTTCTCAGGCTAAGTTTAAAGGATTTTTAAGGTAAACCGATACCAAAATCAATTCCTCATTCCTCGCTAAAAATGCTCATAAATTCCAGATAATAGCTGATTACTGATTACTGATTACTGATTACTTACTTCTCACTTAACAGATGCAGTCCACCAAGCTAAACCATAGGTTTGAGTTTTTTCATTCACCTGTTGTTTAAACTGCACGCGAATTTTATATTTACCCGTTACAGGAACTGGACAAAAAATATGCTCTACATTATCAATTTCACTAGTTGATGCACAAACAACTCCAGATTCTAAATTTTTAGCATCTTCCTTAACTAAATAAAGGTCGAGATTATTTAATCCCTTATCTTCAAAACTTTCATCCACATCATATTGTTGATTTTGATTTGTATCTTTTAATTCAACTAATCTATCCCAAGTTAAAGTAATCGTTACAAAACTATTCTGTGCTAAAGGTTTGTCTAAATTATATTCTACAGATGAGGCAGTATTGATGTTATTATAATCCCAGCCAACTGGAGGAATAGCAGTGGTAGGTTGCCATTGACCGGGAAGAAATTGTTGATAAGCACGAAAAGCATTTAAATGTCCAGAACCCATTTGATCATCTAAAGGAATTTTGGTATTTTTGTAAGCATCAGAAGCAAACCAATCTCGATTTTGTTTATCAACTAAAGTCCTAGTCATTCCCAACCATAAACCATCTCCTCGGTCTTGGATTTTATCGGCTGAATTTAATAATACAGCTTTCATTACTTGATGAGATCGAGAATTAATATTCCAATTTGGTTGTTTTAACTTTAACTGTCGGTCAGCAAATTCTTGTAATAAAGCCACAGTAGCTGTAACGTGAGGTGCGGCAAAACTAGAACCTGTAGATTTATTCAATTTGCCATCAGGATTGAGTAAAGGAATATTAGTACCAGGTGCGACTAAACTAATTGATCTGCGTCCATCAATATTAAATTCTTGACCTGCTAGGCGATCGCCTATTCCTTGATTATTACCTGCTAAGTTAGAAACATGAACTTTATTAAAAATCCCTGCTCTTGGCGATGAAAAAGCCACGTTAATTGCGTTAAAATTATCTGTAGGAATGGGAATCCCGCCTTTGCCTTGGTTGCCTGCGATCGCATACACGACATCATGCACCCGACTCGACCAGTCAATACACATAGTTAGTAAAGCTTTTCCATCCAAAACAGCTTCTGGTCTAGGGTCACGATTTAAAGGCTCACCAAAACTAAAGTTAATCGCACGAACATCATCACCGTTTTGTAATGCTATATGTTGTGCTGACAAACATTCTTCTGCCTGACCCATATTTTTCGTAGATCCCACAGCGGAAGAATACAGCTTTGCATCTGGTGCAACTCCTGGCCAAGCTTTATCTTTGCTCACCATCACCGCAGCCACATTATAAGCATGGGGATCGACACCAGTGTTTGATTTAGCTGGTACAGTGCGTAAAAACACCGCCACAGGGGAAATAGCACGATTTTTAGACACGGCTTTATCCAAGCCAAACATACCAGGACGACCAATTTCTACCTGACCGATCGCAATTTTGCGGCCAGTTAAATTGTAAGGAGGTTGATGTAATTTCAGCGCATCAATACCATTACTTCCTAATGAACTGCCAAACTGCACAGATGCCAAAACTGGCACAGTTAAGCAGGAAACACCCAAACCGCAAATTATCCAAGTCTTTTTCATAGTCAATTTTCAGGCAAAAGCTTTATAGAAAATTTTGAAATTTGACATTTAAAATTTGAATAGATTTCTCCATATTTTGTTACAATGCTTACAGACGAGGACGCTTAAGAACCCACTAGCCATGACCCAAAACCCATCTAAAAAGCCCATAGTTATCTCTCCATCTATCCTATCAGCGGATTTTAGTCGTCTGGGTGACGACATTCGTGCAGTAGATAAAGCGGGAGCAGATTGGATTCACGTTGATGTAATGGACGGACGTTTTGTACCTAATATTACAATAGGTCCTCTGGTTGTGGAGGCGATTCGTCCAGTTACAACCAAGCCTCTGGATGTCCACTTAATGATTGTGGAACCTGAGAAATATGTAGAAGGGTTTGCTAAGGCTGGTGCGGATATCATTTCTGTACACGCTGAACATAACGCTTCACCTCACCTCCACCGCACTTTGGGACAAATCAAAGAACTCGGTAAACAAGCTGGTGTTGTACTCAACCCCGGTACACCTTTAGAATTAATTGAATATGTACTGGATCTGTGTGATTTAGTGCTAATTATGAGCGTTAACCCCGGTTTCGGTGGACAAAGCTTTATTCCTGGTGTAGTTCCTAAAATTCGCAAGTTGCGTCAAATGTGCGATGAACGCGGTTTAGATCCTTGGATTGAAGTTGATGGTGGATTGAAAGCCAATAACACCTGGCAAGTTTTGGAAGCCGGCGCTAATGCTATTGTAGCTGGTTCTGCTGTCTTTAATGCTCCTGATTATGCGGAAGCAATCAATAATATTCGTAACAGCAAGCGTCCTACCAAGGAATTAGCGGCTGTTTAATTGAATACTGCCAACTAAATAATACTTAAATCCTCGATTTCTTTAGGAAGTCGGGGGTTTATTTTATCAATTGATAATTGACAATTGACAATTGATAATTGAATATTAGATCCCCGACTTCTTTTTTAAACTTGTCAAGAAATTATAAATTGATGTCAGAAGTCGGGGATCTGGGTATTGCAGAGTTAATATATAAATAGCTCTGTAATTCTGTAACTTTTATGACTGTAGTTACTGCTAAACGCTTCACCATCGCTGAATATCACCGTCTAGCGGAACTCGGCTTCTTTAGAGAAGATGAGCGAGTTGAATTAATCAAAGGTGAAATAATTCAAATGGCTGCAAAAGGTAAATCGCATTCAACCTTCAATAGACGATTAATCAGAGAGTTAACACAATTACTAGGTAATCGCGCAACTTTACAAAATCAAGATCCTATATCTATACCTCCAAACAGTGAACCAGAACCGGATTTAGCAATTCTCCGCAATCGTGCTGATGACTATTTTATAGATCATCCCACACCATCTGATATTTTACTGTTAATTGAAATTTCTAACTCTACTTTGAAATATGACCAAGAAGTGAAATTACCTTTATATGCAGAAGCAGCTATTTCTGATTATTGGATTTTTAATTTAATCAATCATCGTTTAGATTGCTACAGTGAACCTTATCAAGATTCTCAAGGCAATTTTGATTATCGTCGTAAGTTAATTTTGTTACCTCATGAGTCTGTTAAATTGCCACATTTCCCTGATTTAGTTTTAGATTTATCAAAGGTGTTTCCTAGCTGATATATAGAGATATTTACACTTGATGATTGATACTGCTGCTTTGGTACGCAGTGATAGAATTTTAGATTACTTGATCAAGCAATCAGGTGGTCAGGGTGAAGGTTGGATGGTGGTGTAGGCGATCGCAAATCCCACAACCAAAACAATCAACATCAGATCCCGACTTCTTTTTTGATCTTGTCAATAAATTATCAATTGATCATAGAAGTCGGGTGTTTATTTGATGAACCATAGAAACCAGAATTTCAGAATTTTAGAAACAGGTATGATATAGTAGATAGCGCGGCTTGAAATTATAAATATATTTAACACCACAAACCAGTTGACAATATGGAATAGATAGTGTATATTGTCTAATAGGATATATAAAATAAGAAATAGTGCTTTTTCTTGACAGCCAGAGACTAGCTGTGGTAGATTACTTATGGCACTGGTGTTAAAGCTTTCTTAACATTTTTGAATTAAAAGTCAGACTACCTGGACTGGTACACCAGGTAGCAGTGCTGACGGTTCTTTATCGTATCTTTTGCCAGATACGTCAAAATCACTTAACTCCAATTCCTTAGAAAAAATAGGAGTCAATTTATGATGCCACAAAATACCGACTCTCAGCAACCGCAATATCTTGATGAAGATGTACTACGTAAAATACTTTGTCGAGAAACTGGAGGAGAATGGAGTCTAGAAAGTTTTTACACGATGGTAGCAAATCTAGGATACATCGAAAAAATTAAGGAGGACTGGCAATGGCAACCTACTAAAAAAGCAAAGCCATTTGGAGATTTTCGCAATGGAGTCATCAAATGGAATAAAGATTTTGTTGATTTAATTTTACAACAGCTACCAAAACAGCTAACCTTAGACATCTGAACCATAGCATCTAAGATTTGATTTTTGCAACTATCCCATAATAGGAGACTTACTATTTACCTGAGTTTCTAACAGGGTTATATTTGCACGCGCTTAATTTTCGCCCCTAGCCTGTAGGGTGGGTTAAGCGCATTTATGCTAAGATGTCATTACCGCACTCTGTCAGGAGTTTTCTGTATGGCTGACGTTACTTACGACGAAATTTTTGGAGCAGTATTAACCTTACCTCCTCTATACAGAGCGATGCTTGCTGAACATCTTCTCAAAAGTCTTGATGAAATTAATCCTGAAGTCGAGGCCGCTTGGGAAACAGAAATTGCAAATCGCATTCAGGCAATAGATGAAGGTCAAGTTACGTTAATACCAGCCGATGAAGTATTACAAAGATTAAGGAATCGGTGATGTTGATTGAATTTGATCCTTATGCACAAATAGAACTTGAAGAAGCGACTTTATATTACGATAACATTAGTTCTAAACTTGGCAATACTTTTCTTAATGCGGTTGAAAAAACACTTAACCGCATAGTTAATTTCCCAAATGCTTGGACACTAATGATTCAAAATACTAGACGTTGCCATATTGATGGATTTCCCTATGGCATAGTTTACAGAGTTTATGGTGATAAAATTCAAATCTTAGCTGTAATGCACCTTCAACGCAAGCCAAACTATTGGATAGATAGAAAATAGGAATAATCCTTTCTGAGAGTATTTCTCAAAATTTATGACTTGAGATTCGATAGAGCATCGCTAACTAATCAGTTTGTCCTTTTTATTCCTCGTACAATATTGTTAACCATAACTTGAGTCAGGAGAAAAATTTATGCTGACAGTTGATAACAACAAAAAATTATATGATCAAGATTTTTACCTATGGATACAAACCACAGTTCAACAGTTGAAAGAAAGAGATTTAGAACAACTAGATATTGAGAACTTGATTGAAGAAATTGATAGTATGGGACGGAGGGAAAAGAAAGAACTAAAAACTCGCCTAGTTGTCCTAATTGAACATTTATTAAAACTACAATATTGGACAGAAGAAAAAGATTATAACGCTAGGGGTTGGCGTAATACAGTTGTTGAACAAAGACGACAAATAGCATATACTCTGGCAGATAGTCCTAGTTTAAAAGCTATTTTAAATGATGTTTTTCTAGACTGTTATCAAGATGCTAGAAAAGACACAATTAATAAATATCAGCTTTCCTCAAATCTATTCCCCGAAGAGCCGCCTTTTTCCGTAACAGAAGTTCTTGATGCAGATTTTATACCCTAAGTCTGAACTGATGATCAGGGTGTAGAGTGAGCATTACCCACCCTACAAAATTACAGATGATCACTTCCGACTACCCAACCATTTAGCCGCCGCAATCCCAATAATTCCTGCCACAATAGGATTACTGAGAAACTTGATAATTCCTGGTTGTTCCGCTAACACCTCACGAAAAACATCAGGATGATTATGATAGGTGAAAGATGCCAGATTACTCACATCATCAGCAGTCATGCGGTTAGGGTTGTGAGTAGAAAGATTTAACTGTTGTTCTAACCTTTTTTCGTCCAGTCCTCGTTCTTTTAACTGTTTGAAAAATGCCTTTGCTACATCATCCCGTTCATTGGGTTTAATTTGAGCAATTGCCTTTTGTAATTCTGGCTCCATTTGACTAGGAGGAATGCGTTCTGGATGCAAAGATTGACTAAATAATTGCCGACGTTGGTCTGTTGTTGTCCGTTGAGCGAAATCATCAAATGTTTCATATTCATTTGTTGTATCTGTCGGCATATTATCCAAAGATTCTACGTTTCCCTGAGCCAAATCTTTCATTATGTCGCGTTTATATTCTTCACTACTTCTCACGTGACTTATCTCCTGTTTTATATTTACACTATTTACACAATGAAAATCTTTATGGTTAGCTATACCTAATTTGATTAGTTTGAGCAATATAATCAGCAGTCAAAATTAATTTTTTATCAGGTGCATATATCAAAACCTTCAAATCTTGATTAGGAAAATTCTTTCTAAAACCTTGCACCAAAGAATTTGCTAAAGGTCGCACGTCATTCGGACTAACTTGCGGAGAAATAACCACACCTAGCTTGTTATTATCTCGCACATAAGCATCAGTAACTAATCCTTTAGAAGTTTGCACAACCCAGTTACCGAAATTTTGTCCCCCTGGAGTATTACCACGCTCTAATTCAGCATAAGTAACATCTCTACCCACTGCTGATGGGGTAATAGTACGGTTTGATTCTGCAACTCTTCCACCACCGCAAGCTGTAGTTAAAGTGAGGATTAAAATCAAAACTAAAGCCGTCAATATTTTGCGACTCTGCTGTAACAAAATCATAATTTACCTCCTCAGAAAACATATTTATTCGTAGTTGCATTTTGTTTTTAATACAACTACGAACTCTTATTTAATCAAGTTTTTGTTTGACATTATCTTTTACGTCTTCAACACCATGACGTACTTCGCTTTCGGCTTGCTTGGCTTTACCTTCAGCTTTATCTTCTGGATCACCAGTAATATTTCCTAATGCTTCTTGTGCTTTACCTTCAATATTTTTACCTGTGGCTTTTGCCCGTTTTTCTAAGCTCATTTTTTTTACCTATATTTGCTAATTACCATACCAAATTAGCTTGAATATTACCTTAAAACTTCCACCACAAGGTATACAAGATATAATAGTTATCTATGTAAAAAGGAGTAATTAAATAGAGTTTAAATAGAGTTTAAATAGAGTTTAAAATGCGACAGATGAGTAGGTTGGGTTGAACAAAGTGAAACCCAACTTCCACAAAGTTTTGAAACTTTGGTTTATGCCTACGGCACGCTACGCTAACGTACCTCAACCCAACCTACATCTGTAACAATCATTTTTAAAATTGGTATGACTTTAAATTTATATTCCTATTCCTAGATTGACACTCTGCGTCCTAAAGGAGCGCAGATTCTTAGTTCAACGAGTCTACTTAGTTTAGATCCCTTGCGGTGTCTAACCCAGAGGTGGTTCTCTCCCTAAGCGTTACTTTCCCCCAGCGGGCGAGGTAGTTGCATCACTGCAAATTTTGTTTGAGTTAAATTCTGTGTCGTCTAGTACCTGTAAATCTTTTACCTACTTCCAGGTGATACTAGAACTACGAAGTAGAACCCCATAGATTTAGTTGTCAAGGTACAGATTGCCGTTAGGCAGTTAGGTTTTTATACAGGTTAATTACCGTTCCTGTTGAAAACAAATATATCATGACTGCCCCTAAAGGAGCAATCCGTTCGCCTACATCCACTGTTTCTTAGCACGATAAAGTATCAATGCCTTGCTCCGATACTTTATCTCGGTGGTTGTGGCTCACTCGATTTTCTTATAATAAAAAACCCAGTTTATTGATCAAACCGGGTTAATTAGGATATGGGGGTAAGTTTTGAGATTAATCGAGAAAACCCATCAGGCTATCAGAATCATCAATAGTATTTGATGCTACTGGACGATTGCCAAATATGGAATAGTTTTCTGAAACTACCAATGCACTAGAACTGATGGGACGAATACCAGATAAGTTAATACTGCTCACAACTTGGAAAGTGTTAGCACTAATGGGACGAATACCCATTACATTGTAAGTCTCAACTACTTGTAAACTACTTGTTGTGATAGGACGTAAGCCAGCAATTGATACTGTTTCTGCAACTTGTAAGTCGCTGCTACCAATAGGGCGCTCTCCAGCAACTACAATTGTTCCCTGAGAACCTTGTTCTGTATTACCTTGGTTATTTTCTTCCACTTTTGTGTCTCCTTTGCAGCTGAGGCGTTTTGTAAACTAACACCCCTAGCTTATTACGTGAATTTTACAATATTTAAGGAAAGATGTATTGGTTGAGTCGATGGGAGGTATTATCCTCCGCACCTCTCAGTTAAATCTGGGCGTGCGACTTT
>NZ_LUFH02000159.1 GCF_001586785.1 Sphaerospermopsis aphanizomenoides BCCUSP55 | reverse complement strand
CCTGCCTCCCCTGCCTCTTATTCCCCCACACCCCACACCCTTACATTACTCTTTCGCTAACTTAGCTTTAGCTTGTTGCCAAAGTGCATCTAATTCTTCCAAGCTATAATCTGTCAGCGGACGATCCATAACATCCTCCATTTTTTGCAGACGTTGAATAAATCGTAAACTTGTACCTTGTAAACCTGCGCTGGGGTCAAGATTATGCCATCTAGCAAGTTGAATAATGGCAAATAGTAAATCGCCTAATTCTGATTCTTGACGTTCTGGGGTTTCCTCAGCTAAAGCCTGTTGAAATTCCCCTAACTCCTCATGAAATTTGCCCCAAACTTCATCAACATTTGTCCACTCAAACCCAACACTAGCAGCCTTTTGAGAAATCTTCATCGCTGCATTTAAGGGAGGAAGACTGCGACGATAACGATTGAGTTTATCACTAAGTTTTTGCGCCTCTAGTGTTTCTCCCTTTTCAGCAGCTTTGATGGTTTCCCAGTTTTGGCGTACCTCGTCCACATTTTCTACCGTCACGTCGCCAAAAACATGAGGATGACGACGAATTAACTTTTGAGAAATTCCTTCAGCTACTTCTTGCAGAGAAAAATCACTGACTTCACTAGCAATTTGCGCTTGTAACACTACCTGTAACAATAAATCTCCTAATTCTTCGGCGATCGCCTTTTTATCCCCAGATTGAATCGCGTCTACCACCTCATAAGCCTCCTCAATTATGTATGGAGTAAGACTTTCAGGAGTTTGTGCCAAATCCCAAGGACAACCACCATCAGGCGATCGCAACTTCGCCACCACATCAATTAATTCCTGTAACGCCACCAAAGTTTGATTATCTGCCATAAAACCTCCGCGTACCTCTGTCTTGAAAAGTTTCCTACGCCGGGAAACCCGGCTTCGAGGAACTTTTCGCTGCGCTTACCTCTGCGTACCTCTGCGTTTTCTCACGGTCTTTACACCCCGCGTCGATTTACGCTTCTTAATTTTGCCATGAGGCAACAACCCCTGAATGCCCTGCTTTTGGAAACGTTTGTAAGCAGAACCAGTCCAATCACTGAGGGAATGACTCATTGCACCCAGTTCAAACCCCACAAACAAAGCGAAAAATTCCCCATAATATATAGATATAGTCCGCCCCACACTTCGCCACACATCCCCCCAGTTCAAAGCCACATTACCCAACTTAGCGAAAACCACCAACAGCAAAATCGCCACAAACGCCAAAAAAGTAGTCAGATACACTACTCGTAACGTCGTGCCAATAATTGGACCGTGGGATAAAAAAGAACGGTGGCGCAAACTTTTTTGATAAGGAAGCCACACCCAACGCAGAAACCCCCAACGCTGAAACTGACGGGAATAAATATCTAAGTCTGGGCCAAACATCAGCCCCCCAAACATAAACCCACCCGCCACCAACAACGTCACATTACTGCTACGAGTGGAAACCAAAGTCACAGCTGCCACCAATGGCAAAGACCAGATAGTAATGCGATCGTGTGTCTGACCAGAGGGCATATTTTATAAGTCAAAAGTCAAAAGTTAAAAGTCAAAATCTAATACTGATACCTATTTGCAAAATGACTGCGACATAAAGCAAGATAAAAAGCTGATATATCAAGACTTTCACAATCTAAGATCCAAAATCTAAAATCCAAAATGGTATTGAGTCAGTATAGCTGACAACCTGCATCTAACCTGCAAAAAAATTTTTCTCCAAACCCTTGCAAAATTTTAAAAGTCTGTGCTATATTAAGAAAGTGATGAAAACACGGGCGGTTAGCTCAGTTGGTAGAGCGCCTGCCTTACAAGCAGGATGTCATCAGTTCGAGTCTGGTACTGCCCATTTAAATTAAAAATCAAGAAACATTTAGCAGTTTACAATCAGTTTGTAAGCTGCTAATTTTTTGGACTTTTATTATAAACGTTTTTAGACTTGACAAAAAGCAAACTTATTATTGCTTCATCAAATCCTAAATAAGCATAAATAAGCATTTTTATATTAACAATATTTTGGGGTTTTAATGATGATCTTATTGACAACACAAACATCTACAAACCTGATTATTGCGTAAGGTAGGCATTGTCTGTCCTCTAAAGTATGCGGTTGAAATTCCTGCAACATCAGAAACAAACCTCCTCCTCGGCATTGTTTACCAGATAAGCAACTCTTATAGATACTATTGTTAATTTTCTGTCAAGTCCTATTGACATTTTGTAACAAACTTGTTATATTTGTTTACATAAAGTAAAAAACCCAAAGAAAAACATCATGTACACCACAGTTAACGAACAAGGAATCCTCAACAACTACGCTAATGAACCTCAGCTTTACTACGCTGAATATCCTACACAAGAACAACAAAACCGCTATTTTTTCCAAGGTGCAATTGCCACTTTATTCGTTACTGCTGTTGTTTTGATTGCCCTTGGTGTTAGCTAATATGTTTTAACTCAATTTTTTCGCTTCGGTATTGGTATTTAATCGTCATTCTTATTTCTCCTACTCGCCCTGGTTAGTTTCGCCAGGGTTTTTTCTTGGAGAAATACAGCAGATTTGAGGTAAATGATGTACAAAACTTAAGAACAAAGCCATACAATAAATAAAAGGCTTTCAAACTGCTTTACTATTCCCTATTTTAATAACCACTAACGAATCCGCGTTTAACTTGTTCGCTTTCAATTGCTTCAAACAAAGCCCGAAAATTACCTTCACCAAAACCAGAAGCTTGAGAACGACGTTCAATAAACTCAAAGAAAAAAGTCGGTTCGTCGAAAATTGGCTGAGTGAAAATTTGTAATAATAAAGCGCCTTTAGGCGCATCTTTTTGATAATCAACTAATATTTCTTGTTGTGCGATCGCTTGTAGTTCTGAGGATGATAAAAGGAATTCTAACCGCTGTTGTAATTTTGAGTAATAGCTTTGAGGAACAGAGAGGAAAGATAGACCAGCAGCACGAAAACGAGCGATCGCACTAATTATATTTGGTGTGCTTAAAGCAATATGTTGAATTCCTGCACCTCTATTCACCTGTAAAAATTCTTGAATTTGGGAATTAGGAGAAGCCGGCTCATTTATTGGTAATTGTATTCTACCATTAGCAGAAATCATCACTTGACTATGTAAAGCCGAGCGATCAGTTTGAATTTTAAAACTTTGTTGGGGTTGAAAATCAAAGATTGTTTGATACCAACGCACAGCAGCTTCTAAATCACCAACTTCCACATTTAAAACCACATGATCTATAACTGTAAAAGTATAGGGTAATGGGTGATTAGCAACCGCAGGTAAAAGTTCTTTAATTTTGACTTGATTTGTATTTTTATCTTCTCCCGTTACCGCATTTCTTTCAATCAATGTATGAGTCAAACCACCCCAAGCAGCAATTTTCGCATATTTGTAAGATATAGCATTTTGAATAGGTTGAAGAATTTTTGCACCATGAATGATAACTCTGGCTATTAATGCTTCCAAATCTGCCACGGCAAAAGCTATATCTGCCACACCAGGAGGGTGATGACGTAAAAACTCAGCTACTGGGCTTGTAGGTAATAAAGGTGAAGAAAGCAAAAAATAAATGTCTCCATTTTTTACAACTTCGGTGTGAGTATGAAAGGATTTTTCCTGATTGATGTTACCAAGAAAAATAGAATTTACTGATGTTTGAAACCCGAGATAATTGACAAACCAATCTCGCCACTTTTGGGCATCTTCTACATAGAAGTGAACGTGATCAATTTGAAGCATAAGTGATAATTGACAATTGATAATTGATAATTGATAATTGACAATTGACAATTGACAATTGACAATTGACAATTGTAAGAATTCAGGAGTCATGTCAAATTTGACAACATATAGCAGGTTAATAAAGTACAAATTTAATCACAACTCCTTACGCCAAAATAATTTACTGCTGACTACTGCTAAATCATAGCGATTTTTAGAAAAACAGATGACTATCTGGTTGAATATTAATTTCCATTGGTACAGCTTGAGGTTCAGCAGATAAAGCATAGAAAATAGCATTAGCCGCAGTTTTACAACTTAACATTTTTGTCCGGTCTACCTTTAAGGTTACATTGTCCCAAAAAGGAGAATCTACCCCACCAAAATAGAAAAGAGTGAACTTAACACCAAAGCGTTTGAGTTCCTCAGCCATAGACTTACTAAAACCCACAACACCAAATTTAGACGCAGAATAAGCCGCAGCCATCCCCATTGAGTGCTTACCTAAAATTCCGACTACATTACAGATATGACCAGATTTACGTTTTTGCATTTCTTGGGCTGCTGCTTTAGTAGTATAAAAGCAACCTTTTAAATTCAAATCTAAAATCTGCTCTAACTCTGCTGGTTCTATACTGTTGTAGGGTTTGAGAATACCCATACCAGCAGCATTAACTAACACATCAATTTGTCCAAACCGCGCTAAAGTTGCTTGTATCAATGCGTTTACTTGTTCAGGTTGAGTAATATCTGTAGAGACAGTTAACACTTCCCCTGATAACTCACCTGCTAATGTTGCTAAATTGGCTTCATTTCTAGCAGCTAGTACCAATTTTGCCCCCGTGGGTGCTAGTTGACGTGCTAGGGCTGACCCAATACCGCCAGTAGCACCAACAATGAGAATAACTTTATCCTGCATCACTATCTTTACATTTATTTACACAACATTATTTAGTATATACAAGTCTTTCTGATTTCGTGGGAGAAATAAAGAGTTCAGGAGTAAATATTTAAGTAGGGTGTGTTGTCGGTTATAAAAGGATTTAGGAGTTTGAGAGAGTGAAAATTAGCCGTAATGCACTGAGAAATATGGTGTGTTAAGCATTGCTATAACCCACCCTACAATTTAGGCATACTTTTAATTTTTAATTTTTAATTTTTAATTTTTGATTACTTGCATAGCTACTTCCCTTTTTTTGCCTGATTGTTGTAGTTTAAAATAATTACAAGACTGTAAAAATTTCCTGTACCCACCTCTAATTTTTAATGCTTTGATTTGCTCACTGATGGATTTACCATATTGTTGCTGAAATTTAGTGCCTAAAATACTAATATCCAGATATGAATTTCCTGATTCATTTATTGATGTTCTGAGAATGTTAAGCAGGGCTAATTCTAAATCCGCTGGAGAACGAATAATAGATAAGGAAGTCAATGGAAAATCAGGAGAATTTAATTTACTTATTTCCCATTTATTACCTCTGTGTTTGACTTGAAAAGAAGTGCAAGATTGTAAAAAATTGAGGTAATTTCCACCAATTTTTAATTCTTTGATTTGGTCAGTTATCGGTTTACCATACTTGTGCTTAAATAGAGTTGCTAAGATACTAATATCAAAGTTACCTTGGTTAGATGTTGTGGTTAATTCTGACAGAATATTTTTTAGTGCTAGTTCTAAATCCTGTGGAGAATTAATAATAGATAATGAATCAGAAGCATTTTGTTTGATCACTGGATCAGAGTTTTCAATATTATTGGTTAAACCAACTAGTTTCTGATCAAAAACAGTTAAATATAATTCGGCATGATCATCAATTTGATGAGTCACTAAATCTGCTGGATAGTTAAGAAACAGATCCCTAGGTTTTTTACTAGGTATATATCTAGCAACAATCTGAATAAAATTTAATTGATATTTGTTTTTGTATAACTTAGATATTTGAGAAAGTTTAATCCAGTAACTACCAGTCTGTTGTTGCTCCTCTTTGATTAAGGTTTTGATTTGCCGAATAAATTGCTCTAGAGAAGGCATTTCTGGTAGAGGTTTAATGCTGTGTACAGTAGTTTCTCCTGTAGAATTATTAAAGATATTGATATTTTCTCCATGTTGACTAACTTGATATACTATTAAACCATGTTGTTGTAAATTGTTGCATAAATTAGTCATGACTTTATCGGAAGAACAAACCAAAACCTCTTTAGCATTGGGGTAACGTTCATGAATAGCAGAACCAAAAGCAATCATTTTTCCGTCTGCATTATCTCTACCTGCGGGAACATGAATCAAATCATAACCACGTTCGTGTAATTCCACATCTAATTTACCGCGATTACTCCAGTTAGCAAAAGCTATTTTAACTTGCACAGGATAATAACAAACTGTTGCCAAAAACTTTTCTGTGTAGGGATTAATTTGTAAATTTTCGGCATCTAAAAGTAAAACTGTAATTCCTGCTGTTACTAAAGAGGTGATAGACTGAGAATTTACCGAACCATTGAATTCAGAGATTACGGAATTTTGCTGGTGAAGATTGGCGATTAATTCTGATAAAATGGGTAAATCTAAGGCAGCAGGTACAAGTAAAGCTTTCAAGTATGATTGAAGTTTTTGGTTTAATTCATCCCAACTTTGAGCTTGGCTAAGTAACTCTGTAAACTTGGTAATTAAAGCAGCTTGATTAGAGTGATTTTGCCATTGAATTTTTCTGTACTTTTCTAGTAAAAATTCTGGCTGTTGTTGTTGAATAGTAATAATTGCTTGGCAGACCTGAGAGGCTATTTTATTTAACAGCACAGCATCATATTTAGTTAGCGATCGCTCATGATTTGGCATAATTTACAAAGTGTGACAGGTGACAGGTGACAGGTGACAGGGAACAGGTGACAGGTGACAGGGAACAGGTGACAGGGAACAGGTGACAGGGAACAGGTGACAGGTGACAGGTGACAGGTGACAGGTTATTCCCCCACACCTCACACCCAGTTTCAATTAATTAAAAAATGGATTTACTAACTTTGTGATTTACTAAAATTTAATTTGTTATGACTCAATCAACAACAACAGGTATTGAAGGTATTTATGAAGTATGTATTGGCGTAACAGAGCCAATTTTAGCAATTCAATATTGGCAACAATTTGGCTATCGTATTGGGCAAGTAGGAGAATTAAATGCCGAGACAGCTTACCAATTATATGGCGTAAATTCCTCATTGAAAGCTATTCGTCTTGAGCATCAAGATGCAGATCATGGTTTAATTAGATTAATGACTTGGCAACAGCCTATAAATCAAGGTTTAGGCATCAGTTCCATGAAAGTTAAAGGTAATCGCTGGGGTACTGCTTTAACTACTGATTTGTTAGGAATCTTAAACCATGCGGAAAATGCTAAAAGCCAGGGTATGACTATCCGCTACACCTACCCTTACTGGGAAGTGATTTACAACAAAGAACGCAAAAGCCAACCATTTGTAGATGCTGCGGTTGGTGTAAGAGAAATGATGTTACTGCAACCCTTGACCAGACAAGTGTTATTTCAACGTTTTGGCTATGTGATGCCTGATTATGGGAAAATCAATCATCATGCAGTTTTTAGCAGCAGTCAGTTTACCCATCTGGGGTTAATTGTTCAAGATGACAGTAAACAAACTTTGAAATTTTATGAAGAAGTTTTAGGTTTGTTACGAGTTCGTGACGATGTAGAAACTAGTTATGAATCTTCCTTTGCTGGTCGAGATTTTTTTGATCTTCAACCAGGGGAAAAATTTATAGTTACTGCTTTTGATGACCCCCGTTCTTCTAAAACTAACTGGATGGCAGCACGCAGTGGTAGACTGTATATAGTCAGGTTTCCAGAGAATATTAACTTAGAATCACACTTTACATTAGCCCAACCAGGTAGTTTAGGAATGTGCCTTTACACCTATCGCGTTCAGAGCATAGACACTTATTTTGATAAAATTAGAGCAAGTAATGTACAAAGATTTACTAAAATTACAACTAATGAGTTTGGAGAAAAGAGTTTTTCTTTTGTTGCCCCAGATGGATATTTTTGGACTTTGGTGGAATTTAATTGACAATTGACAATTGACAATTGATAATTAATTAATTTGGTTTAAAACTCTATTTTAACAGAAAAATAACAACAAAAACCTTGTCTTACTTTTAATCCTCTACCCTTGAAGGAGAATTAATTTTCTACTTTCCATTTTTTATTATCAATTTTTGCAGAATAAGGAAACAGCAAATGGTAGGTCATATCCAAGAAGTTGATGCCCAACAATGGGTGAAAACTCGTTCTTCCCTAGACCCTGAAGAATCTACATTTTTAGTTTGGACAGGAAAAATTTATAGCTTTGTCCCCAACGAAAAGCGACAACTATTATTTAAAATTTTGGGCATGAGTGTGAGTCGGTGTATTCCCACTGCTGAGGGACGTTGGGACTTTACCTCCAGAGAATTGACTTATTACCTCAACCCAGAAACGGATGAGATTGTGCGAAAATGGGAGAATCCTTGGACTGGGGAAACTGTTCCTGTGATGCACGTTGCTAATAGTCCGGTGCAAGGAAAGTTTAAAGGTAAATTGCCTGTGACAGTGGAAGGTGAAAATACCACTTTTATTTTTGATTTGTTTCCTGATTATCCCAATCCTTTGGCAGAAGATCCCCAATTTGCCCCATACTGTCCATCTACAAATTATCAAGCCGCAGAATTATTTAAAATTACCGTACCCAGTGCGGATTTAGTTAATTCTGAATTAAATTCTGTCACTCAACTCAAACTCAGTTGGGATAGAATCGGTCAATGGTTGCCGTGGATGAAAATGGAACAACGCCCTGGTTATCTGATTTATAGTGCTACAGGTGGCAAGGTTCGCAGTTTTACAGAATTACCTCCACTGCTACAATCAGAAATCAATAATCGAGTTCCTTTGTACAAGCAAGCACCAACAGCCTTTTTAGATGGGGAAGATATGACTTCTTGGTTGTATTTCCAAAAGAATTTTGACGCTTATTTAGCAGGTGAAACTTTCCCGTTACCAGCAGAGGAGTAGGCAGGGGAGGCAGGGGTAGCAGGGG
>NZ_LUFH02000158.1 GCF_001586785.1 Sphaerospermopsis aphanizomenoides BCCUSP55 | reverse complement strand
TACTAATTCCAAATTGTCCATAACATTAATAACTTGGTCAATAATTATATTATTTTCTAAACTAAGAGGTTTGGTTATTACATTTAAAAGTTTAGATTGAGATGGATATATTTGTGTATTAGAAATTCTATTATTTTTATTAGTTTGATTAGTGTAACTTTTTTTACTTTCATGCAAAAAAACAAGTATTACTTCTTTGCATAATGAATTTAATAAAATATCAGCATTTTGATTATCTTGTTCTGTCTCTAGAACAGGAATTAGTCCTGCTGATAAAAATTCCCAATCAAGGGATTTATGTAACCGAATAGGGCATTCTTGTAAAAGTTGAACGAATCTTTCTGGCATCCATTCAACAATTTCAAGTATAGGTTTTTTATTAAGGCATTTCTCAACAAATTCGTTTTTATACATCAACCAAATTTCTTCTAATTGACAATTAATATAATTATTTGTCTCTTGGTCAATATCATTAGGAGTAGGAACTATAGGAACTATGGGAACACCATATTGATTCATACTGTGTTGATATCTATAAAATTCTATAAGTGTATCAGTTAACGAAATAAGACGAGATATATAAGGTAAAAGATTAATAATTTCTTGTGTTAGTGAGTTAGTAATTCCATATTCCTTTATCCATGAACGTCTAAATGTAGTTGTATCACAATTACGTATACGAATTAGACAACGAAAAACACTTGAACGGAATGTATTTTCATCATTAATTCTCTTCAATAATTTAGGAGCTACATGAGATATAAAAGCTTCGGCATCTAAGTTCAATATCTGATAACGACTAGAATAATCTAAATTTATAGGGAAATTTTCAAGACTAGATGCCAAGTGGTAAATTAGATGTTCTACTTCTTCTTCTCAAATATCAGCTTCTGTTTCTATAACTCTTGTAATTAATGCCCAATATACATTGCGAAACTCTTGTTCATTTAAATTAGATTCAAAAAGAGTAATCTGTTCTTCATTGTTTAAAATATTAATACATTGTTTATTTAATTCACGATTTTTTTGCTGCTTACTATCTAAAATATTTCGACATATCATTATAATTTCGCAATGCTTACTCTTCCACATTATTTCAGATTGTGCTTCAACTTCCAATTCTGAACTCTCAGGGATGTTTCCAACAAATCTAAACTGTATAATATTTTCATGCTCATCATATTGTAATAACCAGTTATTTTGGTCAAACCAAGTTCTGATTCTTAATGCACGGTGGCTATTTTGATTGGGTATTGCTGTAATTTGATTATCATCCCAATCTTTTAAAATTTGAGGTTTTATATCTGTAGGAATTAAACCTAATATCCATTTTTGCCAAACAATTTCCAGAAAAGAATCTTTTCTATAAGGAAGACGATGAAACTCTAGAAGTTCTTGACCCTCTTGTTCTGATAAACTTCGTAAAGCAACAGGATTTGTATCCAAGCCAAAATCTTGACCTTGGTCTATTTTTTCAAACTCTTGCCATATCAATAATTGTAATGATGATGTTAGAGGTAATAGTACATCACTTACCAATCTGGGATCACATTTAGCAAGTGAAATCAGCACACCTAGCATTGCAACGGTATCAGCACGTTCAAAGATAATTGATGCAGATTTTTTAAGTTCTGCTTTAGTTGGGCGACTGTAAAGCCAACCTTCCAAGGTCATTAAAAAACAAGTAAGGATTCTTGGTGAATATAGAGCCTGACGATGCCAGTACAGGGCATTACGTCCACCTTTAAAGTTTTTCCTATGATCTCCAAAAAGCAGTGTTACTTTGTCAACATCAGTTTCCATGAAGTTTTGTAGGGTGCTTTTCTCAAATTCTTCTGGCTGATTTTTTTCCTCATAAAGTTTCTTCCATCTATGTTCATGCCAATAATCTGTAGCTACACTAGAAAGGGTCGAAACTACATCAATTGCCAGTTCCTCGTTTATTTGAAATAGGTAGAGAAGTGGTAAAAATTTGAATGTACAGATATCGAGATCATCTGAACCTTTTGTTCCAAGATCATCATCTAAGTAGTTAGAATAATAATCTGATTCATAAAAGTAACTTGGCTCTGTAATCGTTAGTGCTAGTAGTAACTCTGCACCAAGCTCCAAATTAACACGCATAACAGCACGAAGATATACACCTCTATGACTAAGCATGAAGTTACGGAATTGATAGTTAACTTGTCCTGATGGACCTTTTGGATGTGGTGTGGTAAGTATACCTATTCCGGGTCTTATTTTGGAACGAGAGGTTTTAGTAGGCTCTAATCTGTTTGCTGGAATAATTTCTCTTCCAGACAACGCCCTCACAAGCCAAGTAGAACGTTCTGGAACAAGTCTTAATGCAAAAACTATACAAGCAAAAGCGGCTGTGGAGGAATCATCTAGTCCGTAATGTTTTTGTAGTTCCGGATCTGGTAAAAACACCCTTTGAGCCAAATTAAGAATTAGCTCTGCAACCTCAACTTTGAGTGGAAATTTTTCGGCGAAAATACCGCAGTTTATCCAAACTTCTGCTGCTTTAAATATCAAATTAGGTTTTTCTATTAAAGTGTCTATATGTTGCTCCAATACCCACAGCCAAACAGGTTGCCATAGATGTGCTTTTGGAGTTCCTATTGTACGCTCCCGTGAGAGCAACTTTTCACTAGCTGACATCCCCTCAAAAATACCTAAAAAATCAGGAATCGGATCTGTTGCGATCGCAAAAAGCCGATAAAAAAGACGCTCGATCAAAAATGGAAGTTGTTCACCAAGACAGACATTAAGAACAGAACTTGGTTGTCTGCTCAAAATTGCTCCATCAAGCAATACATCAACTAGCTGTAAATGTTCACCTGCTAATGCTTCTTGAAATAGTTCTTGCCATATTTCAGTCTCTTCAGACTCCATAGCAAGGTACAAGGCAAACCAGCGTATTGGCTTTGACCAAAGCGGATTTTTAAGTTTTGTTACAAGTTCACTGACTTCTACATCACGACAATTACCCAAAAGATAGCGAAATCTTGCACAGTCTCCTACAAACCGATGTGTAATAGCCACCTTGTCTTCTTTTTCTGCAATTCGTAAACAATCACGACGTATAAGCTTATATAATACTTGAGAATTTATAGACAAATTATTTTTAGATAAATCAGGAGTAAATTTTTCTGCTAAAGCTAAAGATATCTTAATTAACTCATGACATTCTTCACTTATTTTATTACCATTTCCTACATAATTAACCCAATACCAATTAAGTAAGTCTAATTCATTTCTAAAGAAAGATGTGTTTATTTCTTCTTCTTGATTGCTTCTAATTAGTGAATCTAAAAACTTCATGTTCAACGCAGGTCCAAATTCATCAGCACGTTGAACAAGGTTAGCAATTTGGTCTGGTAGTACATTAGATGATTTAATTTCATCAATAGGTAACTGTGGAAGCCTAATAATATTATCACTTGCAATTTGTGTACCAATTCGAGCAGCAATTTTTTCACAAATACTGCTTTCTGCATCTAAATGAGCCACGAGAATGAAGCGCACTTCAGGTGATGTCTCGTTAGTCAATACATTTTGGATAAGGTTAAGTACAGAACTAAAATTTTGATCATTAGCATCACCTAAATCATCTATGATGATTAAGGGTTTCTCAATGGCTTGGGCAGTAATGAGTTCATCAATACGTCTTGTCTCTCTTTTAGAATCAGAATCTAAAGCATCTGTAAAATCAAAAATGTCTTTAGGATTGAGAAATAAGGCTGTGTAATTCTGAAAAATATTTTGCATACTCAGCTTACAAAGTGCTGACTTACCCGAACCAGAAGAACCAATGAGAAGGGTTATTCGCTTTGCAAGTACAGATGTTTGTAGCTGTGAAAGTGTATCTGTTCTAGGTAGAGAAAGATTTACGCCCAGCGTATGTTTAACAGTACGAAGCCAATAGTTTGATTGACTAACTAATCTTCCTCGTGTTGCCCAGAAAGCTTCTAAGCTTTTATCATCTCTAAGTTCTTGCCATATATGTGCGCTAACACTTTTAGAGGAAATGCCAGAACCAATTTGAATAAGATAACCTAGCCAACGCCCAATAGTTGTTTCCGTATCTTCATCACGTGAAAGATTTTCTAGCTCCGTCTTTAATTGAACTTTTGGATCTGGGACTATTTCAGGGTGAATATATTTTTTAAAATCAGCAACTTTGTCCTGATCATATTTTTCTCTATTTTTATCCCAACCCTTAATTATTGCACTTGCATCTCTATTATCTTCAAAACTTCCAGAAATTACGAAACGTAAATGTTTTAACAAATCTGGTTTATGCTCGGATGCCAAGTTAAAAATTAACCAAAACTCTTCTAAAGCTGAAGCAATTGTACTATTTGAGAGAGTTCGCTTCGCTTGTGTGAGGGTAATAAATTCACCTGATTCAGTAATGTCTGAAATAAACTCAGTCAGAATATCATGGGCTGTATTTGGATTTTGACGTTCTGAATTAGAAGCATTTTTCCATTTATTAACAAGTTTTATAAGTATCAAAAGGAATTGGTACTCAAAACCACTTAAAGCTAGTAATCCTCCTTTTGCTTGCTTAGGATAATTGTTCTGCCAAATATTCCTTAAATCTTCTAACTGAGAAAGCAGGGCTAGTTTATCACTCATTACTGTGTGGCTTTTTGTTTCACCATTTGTCATACCTACTTGTTCCTTTAAATAATTTCCCTTATCAGTTTTAACAAAATATTTTCAAATCAGAATAGAGGTATTGGTAAAAATTAAGAATTTTGTGTCAAAATGATTACCTGTTTAGTATTATAAATATAAAAGTTACAACAGCTTCCGTACATCTATTGTAACTCACTATCACTCCCCCCACTGGGGATTTTTTAGGGCAATGTTCAAAAAAAACCGTCATGAACACGCCCAATTACATAATAAAGTATGATTGAATTTGACTTCACCTCCAATCAAATATGTATTAAAATAGAAAGCAATAGCTAATTAAAAACTCAAAAATTATTGAATAAAAACAATGAACATTAAGCAGAATGTCTTAGAAATTTCAGGAGTAGAAATCACCAAGGCTATCTTAGTAGATTTACAAAAACTCTCCTCTTGTTCTGGAGAACCAATAGCATCTGTCTATGCAGATAACCTACTGCGTACCATGCGTACTATGCGCGATAAATTACCGTTTGACCCCTATACAGAAGTGGTAATGGCATTACATGATGCACTCTTCTATTCTAACCGTTGGATTGACTATAATGCCAGTCAATACCAGAGAGTTTGTGAATTACTTACATCCCTAGTCAATCAAGAAACAATCAACAACTTATCAGTCGAAACAGCAATTTTAACTCTAGAAAACTTAGGCTTTGACACCCTACCATTCGGGGTAAAACTTGATGAAAACCTGGATATAGATAAAGACGAGGAATAATAGCAAATGGATGATAAATCTATTCCTCAACACTTTCTAGACACCTCAGTTTTACGTTCTCTGCTACTTGGTACGCAAGTCTATAAGCAGTATTTTGAATCTCAATTTACTGACCAACCACTTTATATTTCTAATTACGTACAGATGGAAATGAGACGCAGTTATCTAATTAATCTTATTTCCTTCTACTTTGTGCTGCGCCTAGAAACTATAAATAATATTGGCGATGCGATCGCACTGTGGAGCAATAGATTTAAAACCAGCGAACTTAAAGCTATTTTACAACTTATTCCCCAACTTTTTAGCACCCACCAACTCAACTTTAGTAGTCCCCAAGATAAAGAAAAAGCTATCTCTATTTTAGGAATTTATATCAAACGTTTTGAACTTCTACTCAGGAAAAAGTTTAATAATACCAATACTGATTCTACCACCTGTACCCGCGCCCTTGTACCGCTTAACCTTGACTTACAAAATCTGGCTACTGGCTTAAAGCAGTTTGCTGATGAATTTGCAGATGTAGAAAATTGTCGAAATAAATGTCAGATTGACCAAGTTCTTTTAGTACAATACCGTGCAGAAATTGAGCAATTAATTCAAATTGCTTCTCAACTACCCAACAACTCAAATACTAGGGGATTTATTACTATTGCCAATAATTTAAAAGAAATATTAGCTCAAGGAGCATCTGCTTGTGACTGCAAACGTTGTGAAAAGATTGGAGATGCTGTCCTTGCTTTAGATGCACCCCGAAATATGCAACTAGAACATACGGATAATTCCTTTGACTATTTATGTTCAACAATTAATCAACCTCATTACAAACATCCTTCAGAAAATCAAATTATCACCAAATGAGAATTCCTACATTACTATTGACCTGATGAAAAAATAACTATGTAAATTCAAAATTTACTACCGTCAATTTAACATTTTCCCCCACTGGGGGATTTATAAGGGCAAAGTTCAAAAAACACCACCATGAACACGCCCAACTACAGCTTATTACTACAAAGCCTGTGGACACCACCTACCACACCCATTCCCGAAAATTCCCCCTCAAATCACCATCCCCCAGAACCAACAGAAATCACCGAATTTCTAGGAGAAGAAATACTCTATCAACAAACAATTCCCGCCACCGAACCTAACCTAAAAACCATCCCCAACGACCTGCCAAAACAACTAATCAGAGCAATACAATCATTAGGAATCACCCAACTTTACTCCCATCAAATCAAAGCCTTACAAGCAATTAGAAAAGGTAAAAGTTTCATCCTCACCTCCCCTACAGCCAGTGGTAAAACCCTCAGCACATACCCCGGCATTATCGAAGGTTGCATCACTCAACAACACCGAGCCTTAGCATTTTATGGACTGCGAGCATTAGCACTTGACCAATTCCATAAAATCTCACAATTACTTTCTACCATACCTCAAAAATATCGCCCAGTCTTAGCAATGATGACAGGAGATGTTAAATCAGCAGAAAGAGAACAAATCCTAGCCAGTGAACCCCATATATTAGGTGTCACTCCCGAATTAATTCACTTCCAACTCAAACAACTTTGGAAATCACCAAATTGGGCAAACTTTTATCAACGATTACGCTACATCTTAATTGATGAAGCACACACCCTTTCCGGTAGCTATGGCGCAAATATGGCTTGGTTAATTCGCCGGATTAAACTAGCAGTAGATAAATACGGTGGTGACTCCAAAAAGCTGCAATTTATCTTCCTCAGTGCTACTTGTGGAAATCCTAAACAATTAGCTTTAAAAATCTCTGGTTTAAAACCTACTAAACTCAACCCCAAACCCTTAATTTGGATTCGTAAAAGTGGCGCAGCTTCACCACCCAGACAAATAATTGTCACCCAACCAAGTTATAATTTAACTGCTGATACTGCCCGAATAATTCAATTTTTACTCAATCAAAATAAATCAGGAATCGCTTTTTGTAACTCCCGGCGTAGTGTGCGAGAATTAACAGAACTGTTAAAATCAAACAGAGTCACCGCATTTTACAGTGGCATTACTGCCGAGCGTCGAGCCGAAGTAGTTAATCAACTTCAGTCTGGTATAATCAAATGGATAATTGCCACAGAAGCATTAGAAGCAGGAATAGATTTACCAGAATTAGAATGTTGTGTATTACGTGGTTGGCCTGGTTCTAAAATGGCATATCAGCAACGTAGTGGTCGAGCCGGACGTTCTCAACCAGGACTCACAGTGCTGCTTCCCAATGCTTTAAACCCCATTGACTGTTATGTAGCAGAACATCCAGAAATGCTAGTATCTGGAAAAGCTGAAGAAGTGTTTTTTAATGATGAATATCCCATCTTTGCAGCCAAACATTTGATGTGTGCAGCCGCAGAAACAGGCATTCCCACTAACAAAATTAAACACTATTTTGGTGCAGCCGCTTTTGATGTTGCCAAACTGTTATTAGCCCAAGGACATTTACACAAAGGTCGGAATGGTTTATGGGCTAAAGGTTATCCCCATAAAGATGTTAATTTTCGGGGTGGTTTATCGCAAACAACTATTAAATTAGTAGATGCCATTTCTGGGGAGGAATTAGAGGAAATATCTGAAGATATCGCTCATCGAGAAGTGCATCCCCAAGCTATTTATAAACGCCAAAATGCTAAGGGACAAATGTTGACTTATCAATGTATTTCTCTAGACCTGAACAGTAAACGAGCGATTTTAAAACAAGTAACAGATAGCTCAATTTTTACGGTTGCAACTACGGTATCACAAACCAGTAGTTTAACTGTGTTAACTGACCCAGTAAATTTACCATTGCTGTTTTCTTCAGGTGGGATGGAAGAAAAGAAACAGGGGGAAGAGGAACAGACAATAAAGGGGAAAGTTTCGCACAAGACTGATATTGTAGTCATTGAAAAATCTGTGAAGGAGGAACAGAAAATAAAGGGGGAAGTTTCGCACCCTGCACCTTTATCTGAAGTTGAAGAATGTCAAGTAGAACTTACGCACGAGTTACGGAATAAACTAACCACAGAGACACAGAGAACACAGAGAAATGAAGGTTTGAGAGAGACTTTGCGTAAGTCATGTCAGGAATATTTAACGCTGGAATTGAGTTTTGGTGAAGTGCAGCACATTACCAGTGGTTACAATTTAATGACGCAAATTCATGAGCAGACTTGTTTAAATAAACGCTGTCTCAACTATAAAGAACCGTTACCTCAACAACCACGCTGTCCCCTGTGTCGTAAACTTACTCGCAAAGCTGTAATTGTGAAAACTTTATCAGAAGAAAAGTTTAAGCAACCATTCCGCACTCAGTTTTCTGCTCCTATGGTGAAAGTAACAATTAATTCCAGTGCGCGGGAATACATCCAGCAATTTGCGAAGGAAATTAGAACCAGTTTAACCCGCAGTAAAGAACCAATTCCTTCTGGTTATCAACAGTTGTGGGAATATTCCAGTACCTTCATTGCTATGCACAGCTTTGGACATCAAATTATGAGAGCGTTACAATTGGTAGCTAAAGTTGACCCCAAACAGGTGAATTTTACTGTGGTGAAGGAGTTGGGGGACGGTAACAACTATACTGGTTATTTCTATGATACCAGTGATGGCGGGAATGGTGCAGCTGAAGCTGTGTTTAAACATCTGCCAAAACTAGCAGAAGTTGCGGGGGCGATCGCACGAGATTGTAATTGCAATACTGGTTGTGCTAAGTGTCTAATTCAACATGGTTGTCCCGATGGGAATACTGCTTTATTGAAGCAGATGGGGTTGGTATTGTTGGATGCGATCACACTAAGATAAGTATGACTGCGAATGTGACTTGAACGAAAAAATGGGCTTTTAGCTCACGTTATGCTTCACAAAGCAGATGTCCATTT
>NZ_LUFH02000157.1 GCF_001586785.1 Sphaerospermopsis aphanizomenoides BCCUSP55 | reverse complement strand
GAGCAGGGGAAGCAGGGGAAGCAGGGGAAGCAGGGGAAGGATAACCTAATGATCTTTTGCCTCTTCCCTGTCACCTGTCACCTGTCACCTGTCACCTGTCACCTGTCACCTGTCACCTGTCACCTGTCACCTATCACCTGTCACCTGTCACCTGTCACCTGTCACCTATCACCTATCCCTAATCTAAAATCCAAAATCCAAAATCCAAAATTCTATGGTCAGTCTGCTAGAAAACCCCTTGCGCGTTGGCCTACAACAACAAGGGATGCCCGAACCCCAAATTATAGTTATTTTTGGCGCTTCCGGAGATTTAACCTGGCGCAAACTCGTCCCCGCACTCTTTAAATTACGGAGAGAAAGACGCATTCCTCCAGAAACCACCATTGTGGGTGTAGCTAGACGGGAATGGAGTCATGAATACTTCCGTGAACAAATGCAGAAGGGCATGGAAGAAGCTCATAGTAATGTCGAACTAGGGGAACTCTGGCAAGACTTTTCTCAAGGTTTGTTCTACTGTCCTGGAAACATAGATGACCCAGAAAGCTACCAGAAGCTGAAAAACCTATTAACTGAATTAGACGAAAAACGGGGAACAAGGGGAAACCGGATGTTCTACCTTTCCGTCGCTCCCAACTTCTTCCCTGAAGCTATCAAACAGCTAGGGGGCGCGGGGATGTTAGATGACGCTTACAAACATCGGTTGGTAATCGAAAAACCCTTTGGACGTGACCTAGCCTCCGCCCAAAACCTCAACCAAGTAGTGCAGAAGGTTTGTAAAGAAAACCAAGTTTATCGGATTGACCACTACTTAGGTAAAGAAACCGTACAAAATTTGTTAGTGTTCCGCTTTGCCAATGCCATATTTGAACCTTTATGGAATCGGCAATTTGTGGATCATGTACAAATTACCGTTGCCGAAACCGTAGGTGTGGAAGACAGGGCTGGTTATTATGAAAGCGCCGGCGCACTGCGGGATATGTTGCAAAACCACCTGATGCAGCTTTACTGCTTGACGGCAATGGAAGCACCCAACGCTATGGATGCTGACAGTATCCGCACGGAAAAAGTTAAAGTATTACAAGCAACTCGTTTAGCTGACGTGAATAATCTTTCACGTTCCGCAGTTCGGGGACAATATAGCGCCGGTTGGATGAAAGGTCAACAAGTTCCTGGCTATCGAGAAGAACCAGGAGTTAACCCCAACTCCACCACACCGACGTTTGTGGGGATGAAATTTATTGTTGATAACTGGCGTTGGCAAGGTGTCCCCTTCTACCTGCGGACAGGAAAGCGGATGCCTAAAAAAGTCAGCGAAATTGCTATTCACTTCCGGGAAGTACCTTCCAGAATGTTCCCTTCTGCTGCCCAACAGAAAAATGCTAACGTTTTGGCACTGCGGATACAACCAAATGAAGGAATTTCCCTGCGCTTCGACGTGAAAATGCCCGGTGGTGATTTCCGCACCCGTTCCGTTGATATGGATTTTACCTATGGTTCTTTTGGCATCGAAGCCACATCCGATGCTTACGATCGCCTGTTCCTAGATTGTATGATGGGCGACCAAACATTATTCACACGGGCAGATGAAGTAGAAGCTGCTTGGCAGGTAGTCACACCAGCCCTTTCCGTTTGGGATGCGCCCGCTGATCCCGCGACTATTCCTCAGTATGAAGCCGGCACTTGGGAACCTGCGGAAGCAGAATTATTAATCAACCAAGATGGTCGCCGTTGGCGCAGACTCTAGGAATTTTAGATTTTAGATTTTAGATTTTGGATTGGTAATTGGTAATTGGTAATTGGTAATTGGTGAATAGGAACAGGATTATTACCCATTAACCATTACTCATTAACTCTTAACCAACCTCTAATCCACAAATTCTAAAATCTTAAATCACAAATCCAAAATCCTTTCATCCAAAATCCAAAATAGACTATGGTTTCCCAAGCTCCTACAATTTATTCACTGCAAGCCCCCAAAGATGTTTCGCTCACAGAAATAGAAGCGGAACTGAATCAAATTTGGCAAAGTTATGGCATCACCGGCGAAGATGGGGCGCTACCTGCTGCTACCCGCGCCACCACATTTACTTTGGTGGTTTATGAACCAGAAGAAACCCAATATTTGTTAACTGCAACTGGGTTTTACAATGGTCCAATTGATGGAATTTTAGGACCACAAACCCAATCAGCCCTGCGGGAAGTACAGAAAAAATATAAACTTCCGGAAACTGGCAGTGCTACACCAGAAACTCTCAGGGCTTTACGGGAAGAATATTTCAAAAAGCAACACAGTGGACCAAAGGGTGATAGCCACGGTTCAGCGATGGGCTATACTTTCAGTGCTACAAGTCCGACTATTGCCGATGAAATTGCCCTGCGTAACCCTTGCCGGATTATTGCCTTGTGTCCCATTGCTGGGGAAGATGAAGGGGTAAAGGCGCAAGTTTCAGCTTATTGTCCCATTCAAAAACAGTCTTCCACAACTCTCATCTGTTGTGAATATATTACTCTGACTGGAACTACTGCGGCTTTGGAACGAATCGGGGGCATGATTCCTGCTTTGTTAATTGGTGGTTTGCCTAAATTCCTCTGGTGGAAGGCGACTCCAGATGCTCATAACCCTTTGTTCAAACGGTTAGCCGCAGTCTGCAATAACGTGATTGTTGATTCTTGCAACTTTAATACTCCAGAAGATGATTTATTAACTTTGCAAGATTTGGTAGATACAGGAGTGCCTTTAGCTGATTTAAACTGGCGGCGTTTGTCGGCATGGCAAGAGTTGACAGCAGAAGCTTATGATCCACCAAATCGTCGAGCTAGTCTCAAAGAAATTGACAGAATAACTATTGATTATGAAAAAGGCAATCCTTCCCAAGCTTTACTGTTTTTGGGTTGGTTAGCAAATCGTCTACAATGGCAACCTGTTTCTTATTCAAAGGAAAGTGGTGATTATGATATCACTACTATTCGTTTTGTGGGTCAAGACCAACGACAAATAGAAGCAGAATTAGCAGGTGTACCAATTGCTGATATTGGTGAAATTGTGGGTGATTTGATTGCTTTGCGTTTAAGTTCTACCAATCCTCAAGCAAATTGTGGAACTGTAATTTGCTCAGAAACTGGTGGTTGTATGCGGATGGAAACTCACGGTGGCGCTCAATCTGCTGGTTTATTTCAACAAGTAAGTTCTCTTTCGGAACAAAAGGCTGAGGCTTTGTTGAGTCAACAGGTACAACGCTGGGGTCGTGAGGCTTTGTTTGAGGAAAGTTTGGCGGTAATTGGCAAAACTTTGAAGTTAGGGAATTAATATAGCAGAAGACAATAGGCACAAGGCAATAGGCAAAGGTAAAATTCTTGTCATCACTCAAGTTTTAGCTTTTTAAGAATGTCCTAACCGCCTTATCCACTGCTATATTTTCCCCTAGCTAAATATTTTAGATCCCCGATTTATTGAAGAAGTCGGGGATCTTGTTATATAGCATCTACTACCGACACTTACGATATTTGACGTGATAAACTAAACCACGATGGGCTAGATCAAAGGAGTCAACGGTCGCCATCCCTTGACCACTGGCGGTCATTGCAGCATTCACTCGCATATTCACACTATCACCACAGCGTGACCAGACATCACCAACAGTCACTAATTGATCTCGAACGTTGTAGTCAATTTCGCCTCTAAATGTCCTAGAAAAAACAGGGCCACGCTGACCAGCAAAGAAGTATTCTGCTCTTAGTCGGCCGATTGTGGCGGGAGCGACATAGCCCCGATAATCAGCATCATAGACGGAAATTTGAAAGCCTTGGGGTACTTGAATGGGGATGCTCATGTTACAGCTTTTGCGTGCTTCGGATGATTTATTTCCCAAAGCCATAAATTGATCAAACAGAATACTTAGCTCTTGACCATCGGGGCTGACGTTAACACTAGCAGATCCTTCAGGACAACCATTACCACCATATTCTGCGCCTAAGATTTGAACTTTTTCGTTAGCAAATGCAGGTGCAACAGAAGTAGTGAGCAGTGTAGCCGCAGCCAATAAAGCTGGGAAAAAGTTGATAGATTTATTCTTGAAATTCTGATGATTCATAATTCACCTTTAAGTACAAAAATGTTATCCAAAGTTGTGATGTTAACAACTTTATGGAGGTCAGAAAATTTTTAACGATGTGGAGAGCATTGTGTTTGCTCTTGCTGTTAATCACACAAGAGAAAAACCAATTATTCCAGAATTTACTAAAAAATCCTTTTTGCCAAAATCCATCCTTGATATTATTAACTTCTGGCAATGGTAAACTAGCTCAATCTGTAGCTGATCTAGGATTTTATGAGTTCCCTGATCAGCTAAATAACAAGATTCAGCTATATGCTAGTAAGTTGGTAATAGTGGATAGATTTTATGATAGAGTGTATCCGAATCGAACCCTATAGAACACACAAAAATCAGAAGCACAAGACTTTGAGAGAATTTTTGTGCCAGTCCTTTAAACAATGGATAATGTACAATGGACAATTGACAATTACCTCTGCCTAAAAGCGAGAGGATTGAGAAATTGGTTTTTTTTCTTTTTTCCCCTGGAAAAAGGGAAGTTTGAAACCTGAAATTAAACAATTGCCAATTATCAATTGACAATTATCAATTGATAAATATATCTAGGAGTAAAAAACATGAAAGCCGTCTTAATGACAACAACAGGAGACCCTGACGTTCTCAAATTACAAGAAGTTCCCAAACCCACACCGAGAAATAGAGAAATTTTAGTCCGCTTGGTGGCTGCTGGAATTAATCCCATTGATACCAAATTGCGGAAACGCGGTACTTTTTATCCTGAACAAATGCCGGCGATTTTAGGATGTGATGGTGCGGGTGTTGTAGAAACTGTAGGTGCTGAAGTCCAAAAATTTCGGACTGGAGATGAAGTTTATTTCTGCTATGGAGGGTTAGGCGCACATCAAGGTAATTATGCGGAATATACGACTGTTGATGAAAGATTTGTCGCCTCCAAACCTAAATCTATTTCTTTTGCGGAAGCAGCAGCAGCACCCCTAGTTTTAATCACTGCGTGGGAAGCATTATATGAACGGGGAAGACTTGAACCGGGAGATAAAGTTTTAGTTCATGCTGGTGCTGGTGGTGTTGGTCATGTTGCGATTCAATTAGCTAAACTCAAAGGAGCAGATGTAGCCACTACTGTTAGCACTCAGGAAAAAGCAGATTTTGTGACTAAATTAGGTGCTGACAAAGTAATTTTTTACAAACAAACTGATTTTGTTCAAGCTACTTTAGACTGGACAAATGGTGAAGGTGTAGATTTGGCTTTTGATACTGTCGGTGGAGAAATTTTTGATCAAACTTTTCCCGCAGTGCGAGTTTATGGGGATATTGTCACTATTCTTGAACCTGATGCTAATACTGTTTGGAAGGTGGCCAGAACTAAAAATCTTCGCATTGGTTTAGAATTAATGTTGACACCAATGCTGTTAGAAAATATCGAAGGTTTACAACATCATGGAGAAATTCTCCAACAGTGCGCTACTTGGATGGATGAAGGTAAGTTAAAAATCCAGGTTAGTCATACTTTTCCTTTACAAGCAGGAGCAGCAGCTCATCAATTACTGGAAAATAGTGGTATAACAGGTAAGATAGTTTTAGTAATTAACGATGTTTTTTAAACGCAGAGGTACACGGAGGTTTAACGCGGAGGTTCGCAGAGGTTCTCTGTGTTACTCTGCGCTTTCCTCGGCGTTACTCTGCGTTTTACTCTTTCTTCCTCTCCCGGCTTTTGCAGCACAACCTGAACGCACTACCCTGACTTTGGAGTTGTTACAAGAACGTATTAAAAATCCGACGCTGCGGGAAGGAAATTTAACTATTGATTTGCAGCGAATGGTGATTGATTTACGTCCTGAAAATGGCAGTTTTCGGGATAATTTTTATCAGTTTTTGCGAAAGGAGTTACAAAAAAATGGTGCAAAACCTTTGGGTTTGGATTTGAGTTATTCTTTGATTCAAGGTGATTTTATTGGTAGTGATTTGGGTTTAAGGACTCCTCTCTACGCCCAAGCTATAGCACCAATTTTTACGGTTACGGAACAAGAACAATTGGAAGCTCTACGTTTGGTATGTTTGCAATCACTATCAATAGCTTTTCCTGATTCTCAGGACTGTAAATCGCTGTTAGGAACTCTGTCAAATACTTCTAGTGAAATTGCTGTTTTTCGTGGTGCTTTGAGTTTTGTGGAAACTCGGTTTAATGGTGAAGTGCAGTTTCCTCATACGTTTTTTCTTCAGTCTATAAATGCTCAAGGTGCAAGTTTTCTCAGGGCTACTAACTGGAATGAATCCAGATTTGGACGTTCTGTTAAATTTGATGGTGCTGCTTTTAAGCAATTTAGTAATTTTCAAGGCAGTATTTTTTTTGAAAAAGCTAATTTTAAAAAAGCTCAATTTCAGGAATTTGTGGATTTTCAAGGTAGCTTTTTTATTCAAGATTCTAAGTTTAATCAATCTAATTTTCAACAAACAGCTAAATTTAATAATTCTCTGTGGCAAGGACAAGCAGATTTTTCTGGTGTGAGTTTTGCTAATCAAGCACAGTTTAATCAGGCTGATTTTTATCAGATTGTTATTTTTTCTGATGCTATTTTTCAAAAGGATATTATTTTTCGAGAGACTCAGTTTAACGAATCTGTTGATTTTTATGGTACTAGTATTCGTAGTCAAGCTGATTTTAGTGATGCGCTGTTTGTGAAAGGAGCATTTTTAAATGTTTCTGGGTTAAATTTTAATTCTAACCAAGCTAAGATTTTAGGAAATCCAGGGGAAATTGGTAATAAGTTCTCTGTCCCGAAATTGCAAGGTAATCAAAATATTTTGCGTAATTTAGACCAAAATTTCCGTCAACAACAACAAATTGCTGATGCAAATCAGTTGGAATACGTTAAACAACGATTAAAATTAATAGAATTTAGTAAAATTCTAGTAGCTACAAATATTAATAATGCTGCTATTTCTAGTTTAATTAATTTGGGGTTTTCTCCTACTCAAGCGCAAGCTATTAAGGAACAACGAGAGATAAAATTATTCCGCAATAGCAATGAATTATTAACTTTAGCTGATATGGATTTAGAAACCTATCAAAAATTAAGCGATCGCTTGGTTGCAATTGAACCCCTATCCGTTGCTGGGTGGTTGGTTCACGCTATCAATTGGTTGTTGTTAAGTATGTTATTATTATTGAGTGGTTATGGCACAAATTTCTGGTTAGTTTTTGGTGTAGGAGGAGTGGCGATCGCTTATTTTGGATTTTTATTTTGGTTAATAGACCGTTACCGTCGTTTGCGTCCTGTACCAATCATTCCCGCATTATATGAAACTATTTCTATCTGTACTGGTTTTTGCTTTTTAACGTCTTTAAGTCTATTAGCTATTTTCCGTAACACTGAACAACCTTGGCTGACTTTAGGGTGTTTATTTATTATTATTGTTCCTGTTCCTTTCACTTTATTAAGTCGACTTTATCAACAAGGAAGGTATCACGATTTAATGGATATCTCTTACTTCACGGAAGATGGGACATTACGACAATTAAGATTATTAATTGGACGTTTACCAGTAATTCCCAGAAACCCAACTTTCAGAGAAAGATATATGCCATTACTATGGGATAAACGCTGGAATTGGCTTAATTATTATGATTTTAGTCTGAATAATTTAGTTAGATTAGGATTCAATGATATCCGACTGCGTGATGAACATTTACCGGGAATTGTTGCTACACTTGCTTGGTATCAGTGGAGTTTAGGATTACTTTATATTACTTTGGTTTTATGGACTCTCTCGCGCACAATTCCTGGATTAAATTTGCTGATTTATTTGAAATAATTTTTCCATTAAAACGCAAAGACACAAAAATCTTCGCATGACGGACACTTTGCACAAGTCAGGAAACCCACCTATGCAAGTGTCCTCTTTTGCGTGAGGATTATTTTCCCATCGGCAGTTAAACCTTTGCTTCCAAAGACTTGAGCAACTCAGTATTAACACCAGATTCACGAGTGAGGGAAATTTTGCCAGTACGAGCAATTTCCCGCAAACCAAATTTTTGCAAAACTTGGACAATCGCCACCATCTTACCCGGATCGCCAACAACTTCTAATGTTAGAGAATCTTCTGCCACATCCACAACCCTGGCCCGAAAAATCTGAGAGATTTCGATCACTTCTGAACGGTTGCTGCTGGTAGCATTGACTTTCAAAAGCATTAATTCCCTCTCGACACAAGGAGTTTCTGTAATATCTTGTACCTTGAGGACATTAACTAACTTGTATAGTTGCTTTGTAAGTTGCTCAATTACGCGATCGTCGCCTGGTACAACCATTGTAATTCGGGAAACACCCCCCTGTTCAGCAGGGCCAACAGCAAGGCTTTCTATATTAAAGCCACGACGAGCAAATAAACTGGAAATGCGGGAAAGAACTCCCGCTTCATCTTCTACGAGAACAGAAAGAGTATGTTTCATCTTCGCCAACAGAGGCTAGGGGAGCATGAAATCAACGCAGATCAAAATTCATGGCTGCGCTAGACTTACTACGACACTGAATTTTTGGTCTAAACCTTTATTTTAATACACTTATCTGGAGAAAATTTAGCCATTCTAGAAATTACCCTTGCTTGGTATACTATGAATAGTGTATATTAAACAGTATCCAAATACATTAAGGAGGTGATTAAGTAAGTGCTGGTCTTAGAGTACAAAGCCAAATGTAACCAACGTCAAAAACAAGCTATTAACGAAGCAATAAGGACAACTCAGTTTGTCAGAAATAAAGCTATTCGTTACTGGATGGACTCACCTCAAGAAGCAAAAATTAACAGAATTGCATTAAATAACTACTCAACAGCACTACGCAAAGAATTTAGTTTTGTAGAAGAATTAAATTCAATGGCTTGTCAGTCTGCCACAGAAAGAGCATGGCAAGCGATTCAGAGATTTTACGACAACTGTAAACAGAAAGTTGTAGGGAAGGCTTGTACTGAGCGCAGTCGAAGTAAAGGATATCCCCGCTTTCAAAAAGATAACCGTTCAGTTGAATATAAAACATCTGGATGGACATTGCATCCGACAAAAAGACGTATCACTTTTACTGATAAAAAAGGTATTGGTGAACTTAAACTATTGGGTAAATGGGATATTCACATATACCCTATTAAGTTAATTAAACGAGTTAGGATTGTTAAACGTGCTGATAGATTTTAAGTACCTGAGCAAAATTAATTTAACATTTTTGAAACAAACAAAAATCTCTGTATTCCTTACCT
>NZ_LUFH02000156.1 GCF_001586785.1 Sphaerospermopsis aphanizomenoides BCCUSP55 | reverse complement strand
TTACCTATTTTACCCCTTTTTCTTGCACCTTGTTCCTTTTTTCTTACCCTTAAACTCTTTATTTATCTGGCTTTTGGCTTTATTCAGCAAACCCTAACTATTCAAGCATAAGCCCTGCTATCACTTTCCGCACTAAAGCCGCTAACTGATCAGCACTGTCAGGAACTGCGATCGCTTTGGCATTCTCTCCCATCTTTGTTAATTCTGTTGGTGACTGCAACAAATCTAAAACTCGTTTTTGCAATATCTCCCCTGTCAACTGGGACTGTTTAAAAGTTAAAGCTGCACCAACATCAGTAAAAACCGCAGCATTATAAGATTGATGATCTTCTGCCGCAAAAGGATAAGGTATCAAAATTGCTGGCGTACCACAAACCGCTAATTCTGTTAAACTACCAGCACCAGAACGACTAATAGCTAAATTAGCACGGCGCAATAAAGCCGCCATGTTATCATAAAAAGGTAATACTATATACTGGGGATGTTGTAAACTATTCGCTTCTGGATCGTTATCGCCTGTTAAATGGACTACATAAGCACCAACGTCAAACCAAGCTTGTACCGACTGACGCACTAATTTATTAACAGCTACCGCACCCTGACTACCACCAAACACAACAATTAAAGGAACACCATCAGGAATTGATAAATCTAGAGTATTGTCAACTTCTGCATCTAAGAACTGAGAACGGACAGGAGTACCCACACAGACAGTTTTAGCACGAGGTAAATATTTAGCTGCGGCGGCAAATCCTACAGCAACTACACTACACCAAGAACTAAAAAAGCGCGTCACCTTACCTGGTAAAGCGTTAGACTCATGAAAAACAATGGGTAAACCCAAAGAACGCGCTGCTATGACTGCTGGCCCTGCAATATAACCACCGGTGGTAAATAATCCTTGGAAATTCCCTTGTTTGAGAATGCGTCTGACTTCTAAAATCGAACTGATGAGTTTAAACAAAATTCGCACAGACGAAAGACTCAAACCTTGCTGAAAACCTTCAACAGCAATTGTATTCAGAGGATATTGGTCAGGGACAAGTTGAGTTTCTAGTCTATTGGGAACACCTAGCCATTCAATTTTATATTCTGTTAATTTTTCTGCTAATGCGATCGCTGGGAACAAATGTCCACCTGTTCCACTAGCAGCTATGAGTAATTTTATCGGTGCGTTTGCCATTCAAGCTATACCATTAAGCGCCTAGCTGATCTAATTTAAGATACTCTATGTTAGGTCAGCGGGTTTTTCAATTAGTTGATTACCCTAACCAATAAAGTTATCACATCATAGCGGACTTGATTCCGACTTAGTTATAAACAAATTCCTGACCTTTTTTAACTAAATCAGTAAGATCTTAACTAATGACTAACATTATTGCTTTATTAATGAAAAACAACAAAACATTGCCTGTGGGTATTTCCCTAGTTTCCTTACTACTGACACTGGGATTTAGTAATAATCAGCAATTTGCTCAAGCCGGTACACCTGAAAATGCTCCTGCAAAACTCAAAACCCTGCTGACTCAAATTGATACCGCTTCTAGTAAGGGTGATGTGAAAAGTGTGATGCAATTTTACAGCCCCAATTTCACTCATGGAGATGGCTTAAACCGCCAAACTATGGAACAAGCATTGACATCTTTCTGGAAGCGGTATCCCCAACTACGCTACAACACACGGTTGCAGTCTTGGAAATCACAAGGCAATACTATTATTGCCGAAACTGTCACCACAATCACAGGTTCTCCTTCTGCTAACAGCAATAATCTAGCTCTTAACGCTACCATTACTTCCCGTCAGCGTGTTTCTGGTACAAAAATTCTGAGTCAAGAAATCTTATCAGAACGCACTCAACTTACTTCTGGTAAAAAACCACCCCAAATAGAAATTAAATTACCTCAACAGGTGAAAGTTGGTCAGAAATATAACTTTGATGCTATTGTCCAAGAGCCATTGGGTAATGATTTCCTGTTGGGGAGTGCTTTGGAAGAAACCATTCAACCCACCAAATATCTCAATCCTACACCTGTAAATTTAGAATTACTAACTGCTGGGGGACTGTTTAAAATCGGACGCGCACCTTCTACACCTGGTCATCAATGGATTTCTGCTGTTATTCTGCGTAATGATGGCATGACAATGATTACTCAGCGTTTAGTGGTGAAAAAATAATCAAAAATTAGTCAGTGGTGATCTCACTACCACTGATTTATGTTTGACATACTCACCTTTGCGCGCTCTCTCTGTGCCTGGAGCGTGATCCAAAAAAACATATACAACAAAACTATTGAAAATGCTCTCTGTAGAAAACCAAATCGTCTTAATCACTGGTGCAAGTAGCGGAATTGGTGCAGCTTGCACTAAAATCTTCGCTGATGCAGGTGCAAAACTGATTTTAGCGGCTCGACGGTACGATCGCTTACAGGAATTTACCAAAACCTTAAATTTACCAGCTGACAAAATTCATTTATTACAACTAGATGTGTGCGATCGCATTGCTGTGGAATCTACCATCTCTAATTTACCCCCAGCTTGGTCAAAGATTGACATCCTCATTAACAACGCTGGTTTAAGTCGCGGTTTAGATAAACTGTATGAAGGCGATATCCAAGACTGGGAAGAAATGATTGATACTAATATCAAAGGTTTGCTCTACCTGACTCGTTATGTAGTTCCCGGTATGGTGAAACGAAATCGAGGTCATATTATCAACATTGGTTCTATTGCGGGACATCAAACTTACCCCGGTGGTAACGTTTATTGTGGTACAAAAGCCGCAGTCAAAGCAATTTCTGAAGGTTTAAAACAAGATTTATTAGGTACTCCTGTGCGTGTAACATCTGTTGATCCCGGTATGGTGGAAACAGAATTTAGTCAAGTGCGGTTTCACGGAGACACAGAACGCGCAAAGAAAGTATATCAAGGACTAAAACCCCTAACCGCTGATGATGTAGCTGATGTAGTATTTTTCTGTGCCTCTAGACCTGCTCATGTCAATATTAACGAAGTTATCTTAATGCCAGTTGACCAAGCTGGGGCAACTTTAGTCAATCGACGCATTTAAGTAGGGGTTGCTGATAAAGTCTTTTTGTGAAGGCAGGCCAGAGTTTGTTTGGGCTATCTGTTAGTAAGCTGTTCCGCATTTAAACTGTATAACTATGGTTTTACTGCTGACTACTGACTGCTAAAAATAAAATACTGTTGTAAATGCATTAAATTAGGAGTAAATAAACATGAATCCTCAAAATAAAGTGGCAGTAGTGACTGGTGCAAATCGCGGTTTAGGATTTGAAGCATCTCGGCAATTAGCTAAACAAGGATATCATGTAATTCTTACCAGTAGGAATGAAGAAAAAGGTCAAAAAGCCACGCAAATATTACAAAATGAAGGATTAAAAATCACATTTCATATTTTAGATGTTAACAGTGATGAAAGTTGCCAAAAATTAGCCGAATTCATTCAGGAGAAATTTGGTAAACTTGATGTATTAATCAATAATGCAGGAATCTTGATAGATCCAAAAGATCAAGGTCAAAGTATTTTTGAGTCCGAGATAGAAACATGGGAAAAAACCATGGAAACCAATGTTTATGGTGTTTTTCGAGTTACAAAGGCGTTAGTTCCTTTGATGAAGAAACAAAGATATGGACGAATTGTTAATGTTTCTTCCGGAATGGGACAATTAAGCCACATGGACGCTGGTTATCCTGGATATCGTCTTTCAAAAACTGCGTTAAATGCTCTCACACGAATGTTAGCTAATGAATTACAAATCAATAATATTTTAGTTAATTCCATTTGTCCTGGATGGGTAAAAACTGATATGGGAGGTTCAGAAGCACCCCGCACCCCAGAAAAAGGTGTAGATACGATGATATGGTTAGCAACTCTTCCTGATGGAAGTGCAACAGGGAACTTTTTCCGTGATCATCAACCAATAGCTTGGTAATGGGTAATGGGTAATTGGTAATGGGGAAAGAAACAATTATATGAGTTGCTAATTATCTGTTTAGGGTTGATAATAGGTAGTGGCTAAGGGCTATTCAAAAATGGATAATTTACAATTGACAATTTCTAGCCAATCACCAATCACTAATTATTAATTGTGCTGAGTTCACCTTTACCAACTATCAATGCTCTCAAACAACCTACCAGTGATGCTTGGGTAGAGCAAGCGATCGCCAATTTAGATATTATTTTACTCGACCATTCCCACTGTGAACGCAAAGCCGCAGGTGTAGCGTTAAATTTTATGTTTCGTTATCCCTCTAATACTAAAATGGTGAGGGAGTTAACAGCGATCGCACGGGAAGAACTAGAACATTTTGAACTAGTTAACCAATGGTTAGAACGTCGTAATATTCCCCTCGCACCTTTATCACCACCTCCCTATGGTGCAGGTTTAAAAGCACAAGTCAGAAAAAAAGAACCAGAGCAATTTTTAGATAATTTACTCGTAACTGGTTTAATTGAAGCACGCAGTCATGAACGTTTAGGACTGTTAGCAGCAAACTGTCCTGAACTAGAATTAGCTCAATTTTATCGTGGTTTAATGGCATCAGAAGCGCGACATTTTGGGACATATTGGGTTTTAGCAGATACCTATTTTGACCGAGAAATTGTCATGCAACGACTGGATGAATTAGCAATTGTGGAAAGTGAAATATTAGCAACTTTACACCCAAAACCACGAATTCATAGTTAATATAGCAATTCCCATTCAAGTGAGGTACAGGAAGAAATAATTAACCGCAGATGTAGCTTGCTTCCCGTTCGCAAAGCGTGCCGTAGGCATAGGGTACGCAGATCAACACAGATAACTTTGTACCTCATTACATTAGGAAACGCTATATACGGCTAATTTATTTGTTGGAGTTCCCTAAATGCTTGTCGTCCAATACAAAATGTGATACGCTCTTCTGATTTGAAAAGCAGATATCACATTTTTGCTTTGAGCAGGATAGGTTTAAACGAAAACTACATAAATATACTGCTATATTATATATGTACTTACGTATATTCAATGATAACAGATTTTAAAATATTCAGGTTTTTCACGATATGCACACCCTAAATAAACTTGTATCTTTAAGATCATGAAAGCAGCAAAGAGGACAAGTAAAAACTGTTAACTCGGTGAATAACTGCCCAATCTGACTTACTAGGTACTAGTTCATTTAACTTAGGAAATAAGCCACCAAACAATATTGTTTATACTAAAGATACTACTGCTTTTCTCAATTATGCTTTCAATATTCTTCATTTCATAAGCATTCTGACTCCTGACTCCTAAATTCTTATGTTTTTAGTATGGCTGCGGTTATTTTTTCAAAATTGGGATGCTCTCTTCTCAATTAACCGCTCTCAAGAAACAAGGGTATAGGGTGAGAAAAACTGGTTCTTTCATTCATAGCGGGTGGTGCTGTTAGAGGTTGTTTGAAAACTTTTTCGTGTGGGATTTGACACCCGCAGATCCCCCTAAACCCCCCTTGAAAAGGGGAGGCAGTGCGTTGGGCGGGTTTCCCGACTTGAAGCAACTGGCGTGGACTTTGAGAAATTTAGCCCCCCTTTGTAAGGGGGGTTGCGGGGATCTCGATTAATTCTGATACTTTTCAAACATCCTCTTAGGTAAATCCAAAAATTCAATTATCCAATTTTTGTATCTGGTGAGGACTATCAGCTTATTCTTCCCCTGATTAATCAACAATTGGATATTTTTTTATTTGGAAGCCCCTGGGTGGGATTGTTTCTAGGAATCGGTAAAACAAGGGTTTGGGAATTATTGTTTGTAATAAAATTACATCACTTTGTGTTTGTAAAAGATGTGTAAGCATTCGGCCGTCAGCTAACAGCCATCAGCCAGGATTAAAAGTGAATTATTCCGCATTTATCACGAAGCGTAAAGAACAAAAAATTGGTCATAATAAAGTATTAAGATGAACTAATCCAGCAGTCTGAATTTTTACCGATGGTTTTACCCAATCCAATATATATGAACACGATTCTGATTATTGAAGATGAGCCTCAAATACGAGAAAACATTCAGGAAATCCTTGATCTTCATGGGTTTGCTACCATCACCGCAGCAGATGGATGGCAGGGAGTACAAATGGCTCAACATCATCACCCAGATATTATTATTTGCGATCTGATGATGCCAATATTAGATGGATATGGAGTAATTAAAGCATTGCATCAACAGCCATTGACTGCGGACATTCCCTTCATTTTTCTGACTGCTAAAGCAGAACACCGTGATCTGCGTCAAGCAATGGAACTGGGTGCAGACGACTATTTAACTAAGCCTTTTGAAACCAATGAACTCCTCCGGGTAATTTCAATTCAACTGGAAAAACGGCAAATAGTTACCCAACGGTACAAAGGCCAGATTGAGCAGATGGAACATCAGATCAATTATCTGACTCGTCATGATAGCTTAACTGGTTTACCCAATCAATTCTTCTTAGAAGAGTATTTCAATCAAACTCGTCTCCAGGCTTACAATCAAGGTCAATTGTTGCCCCTGTTACTGATTGATATAGATATTATCTACCGTAATAAATTATTCTTTGAGCAAAATTTAAGGAATGTGTTAATTAAAACTATAGGGGAACAATTAAATCTACTAAACTCTGACAATCAAATTATTGATTTAATTGCTTACCTAAAAACTGACCAACTAGCATTGTTGTTAAAGCCAGTTAAAGACAGTAAAATTGTATCTGGTATTTCTGAACAAATTTTAGATATTCTATCACAACCGTTAATTATCAATAATCAGGAAATCTATGTTCAAGCTAGAATTGGCATTGCTTGTTATCCAAATGATGCCCTCCAACTAGGAGAAATTTTGACTCATGCAGAAGTCACTCTAGAGCATTATAAACAGGAAAATAAAACTTTCTATCATTTCTATAATCAGGAAATACTGGATATTGTTTTTAGAAAAGTGATTTTAGAGTCTGACTTTTGGCACGCGCTTGAAAGAAAAGAATTTGAGCTTTACTATCAACCTCAAATTAATATTTGCAATAAAAAAAATGTTGGTGTGGAAGCATTAATTCGTTGGCAACACCCACAATATGGAATGATATCTCCAGCCGAATTTATTCCTCTTGCTGAAGAATCAGGTTTCATTATTCCCTTGTGAGAATGGATTATCCAAACAGCCTGTTCACAATTAAAAAAATTACAAGCAGAATGTTTTGGTGTGTTAAAGGTAGATGTTAATAAATCCGCTCATCAATTTAGAAAAGAAAATTTCATTAACCGCATTAATGACATTATTGCCGATACAAATTGTGATCCAGAGTTATTAGAGTTAGAACTGACGGAAACTGTATTTATTCAAGACATTGAAGTAGTGAAAAGCAAAATAAACGAGTTAAGTAATTATGGCATCAAACTATCAATTGATGATTTTGGTACAGGGTATTCATCATTTAAATATCTGCAAGAATTATCTTTTCGGCACTTAAAAATAGATCGGTATTTTATTACTAATATTGATAAATTAGAAAATAAGCAATCAATTGTTAAAAGCATAATTCAGTTGGCAGATAGTTTAAAGGTCAATATCATTGCCGAAGGGGTAGAAACCAATGAAGAGTTAAATTGGCTCAAACAAAATCATTGTTCTATGATCCAAGGATATTTTATTAGTCGTCCTTTAGCAATAGAAGACTTGAAGATTTACTTACTAGCCAATAATTAAATAACATAAATAACCAAGAAATGAGCTTTAAAAAAAAATAGAAGCTACAATACTAATCAGTTAAAATTTTTGTGGGCATGATAGACAGGTATTTTTCAAGGTTTTCAGCCTACTTTATTGTCTTAACCGAGCATTGTTGATAGGAGTCCTATATTATCAGGGAAACAAGGGAAATAACATGAAAACAATTTTAATTATTGAAGATGAAGCTCAAATTAGAAACAATATTCGAGAAATATTGCATTTATCAGACTTTGATACACTAGTTGCAGAAAATGGGTTACAGGGTTTGGAGTTGGCTAAATCTCAACATCCTGATTTAATTATTTGCGATTTGATGATGCCTGAATTAGATGGTTATAGTGTATTAACTAAACTGCGTCAGGATAGTTCTATTGCCACAATTCCTTTAATTTTCTTAACTGCTAAATCAGAGTGGTCAGATTTACGTCGAGGGATGGAACTCGGTGCGGATGATTACCTAACTAAGCCTTTTATGCCCGATGATTTACTACAAGCAATTGCTGCTAGACTTGATAAACAAGCTATAGCTGACCAACAAACTCAACAAAAATTGAATGCTTTAAGCAGTTCTATCAGTTATTCACTTCCCCATGAAATCAATACTCCTCTTAATCATATTATAGGATTATCCAATTTATTGATTCAAGAAGGGGTAATTCTTTCTAATGAAGAAAATTTAGAAATGCTAAAATCAATTCATCAAGCTGGGTTAAGGCTGCATAGATTGACTCTTAATTTTATCATGTATGCAGAATTAGAATTATTAGCATCTGATCCCGAAAAAATTGCTGAACTTCGCAATAAAGGAATCAAAACTTTTGTGAAGTCAACTGTTGAAAATGTAGCTGAAAAAATAGCTCAAGCAGCAAATAGAACGGGAGATTTAAGTATAGAAATATCAGATGCAATAGTCAAAATTTCTCCTGTCAGGTTGAGTAAAATTGCTGAAGAAATAATTGATAATGCTTTTAAATTTTCCTTACCTAATACACCAGTGAAAATTATAGGGTATAATAGTGATAATTATTTTCATTTATTTATCATTGACTATGGTCGTGGCATGACCAAGTAGGAAATTGCTAACATTGGCTCTTATGTCCAGTTTGGACGCAAAATGCATGAACAACAGGGTTCTGGTTTAGGACTATTAATTGCCAAGAGGTTGGTGGAACTGCACGGCGGAGAGTTTTCCATTGAAAGCATATCTGGAAAACAAACTATTGTTAGGATTGTTCTTCTACAGTAAATTAACTCGGTTGTTAGTGACTTCCAGAAATTAAATTATTTAATGAGTGAGAACCAATATGAGGATGAGATTCTTCCTCCCCTGCGCTCCCTGCTGACCCAACCGATGGAATATTTCTTTAGTGGGAAGTTCCTTAGCAGGTGACAAATATCGTGTCCGGTTAAAAACTGATCATTGAGACAGCAGGGTAGCAAAGCCTAAAATGAATTCACAATTTAAAAACCCTTATTCCCTATTCCCTATTCACTATACCCTCCTACAACATATAAACTCACAATAAGGATAAATGCGGGATAGCTGACCTGTTTTGGGGTAAGCAATCTACCAACCTACGCAATAAATATATATAGTTGTGGGGAAAAATGATGGGAGACTGGC
>NZ_LUFH02000155.1 GCF_001586785.1 Sphaerospermopsis aphanizomenoides BCCUSP55 | reverse complement strand
AAATAAAGTAATTGTCTTTTTTTATCTTCACGGAGAATATCAATTTCTAAAGGTATATCTGTAAGATTTAGTAAAGGGAAATGGAGTTTATTGGTACAAGCTGTAAATAATGTAGATTGTAATGATTTGGGACTCTGTAAATGTGGTACAAAAGTTGATATATGTTGTGATTCTGTTTGACTAATGATATTAGTCGGATAAGGAACGGGTGGAGGAAGTGGTTGAGGTTTTTTTGCTTGTCTTTCCTCTGGTGCAGCTAATAAGTGATTCAGCAGCCAACGGGCAGCTAATAATTCTCGTCGCTGTCCTGCTAAAATAGCTTGATCTAACAGTGGCAGACCTGGTATTTTCAATTGTGATGAAACCGCAATAATAGTCTGATTAATTTGATTAATTCCTGACAACCGAATATTATTCCGCAGTTTAGCAAGAGGTAAATTAGATGATAAAGAATTGATTATTGCTGTTGTTTCTAACCAATAATAACCATTATTTGCTAGTTCTTGCATGATAGGAACTAACTCTGAAATAGATATACCTTTGGGACAATAACCATTTACACCTAAATTCTTTGCTGCTAAAAGTATTTCTGGTGTAGAGATAGAACTCAACAATAAAATAGGAATGTGGGAATATAAAGCTTTGAGTTGTCTACAAAATTGTAAACCTAATTGTTGAGAGTCGCTGGAATTTCCATGTCCTAATTCTAAAACTATTAAATTAACTTGGTTAAAGTCTGGAGAAGCTGTTGCAGCTAAAACTTGCAAGGCTGCGGTATCTGTGGCAACATCAGCTACAACTTGTAAATCGGGGATTGTTTCTAGAGCTACCCTTAATCCTAGACGAAAAATAGGATCTGGATCAATTAACAATAATTTTAAAGGGCGATCGCTCATAATTAAGAATAAGCAATAGGGAATAAGGAAGAGGAAATCAGAGTTTTTGATTTTTGATAGTGTAGACTGTCAGAAGCCCTGGTTTGACTCTTGAATTTATTGATCTCCTCCACATCCCTACACTCTTACACCCCTGTTTCCTGTGAATTGCGGTGTCCAACAAAATTAATTGTATAGCCTGTTATTTTTACTCCTGTTTGTGCTTCAACCTGCTGAATTAGCTCTGCTGGTAGTTCTATATGTACATCTAGAATTTGATTTGTATCTATACAGTTAACATGACTGTGAGCATCACTAATATTACCGTATAAACGCCCATCACAATGTTCAATACACTCAATAATACCTTGACTAGATAATGCTTCTAAATTTTGATAAACAGAGGTATGACCAATCTCTTTACCTTGTTGGTTCAAGCGATCATATATCTCTCTAGCAGAAAGATGTTCATTCGCTTGCCAAAGTAATTCTAGAATAAAACGGCGCTGACGGCTGACACGCATACCCAGCATTTGACACCGATCTAGAGCATCTTCTAGGGAACGAATTGCTTTTGTAGAAATAGCTCGCTTTTGCATATTTCAGTTTTAACTATGGGGATTGAATTCCCCTTCAATGACGATTGCTGCTTTTTTCTATACAAGGATATTACATACAACTTTTTGCCTATATTCTGTGTAACTGACATTAAATGCCTTATTAACCACAGGTTTTAGCAAGTTTTGTCCTTGATTAAAAGTTGTGTTGTCACATCCTCACTCTAAAACAAAGTCATTACAACTTTAGCTTACAAATGCCATTAATGTCGAGACTAGAACAAGTGTATTTTTTATATATAGTAATTCCAAGTTGCTATTAATAAAAATATAAGAGTGTGAGGGTGTCGGTGAAAGAAAAGGTTTTGTATAGCGGATAAATTGCGATTAAGTCTTAATGTCTGAAGCGGAATTTTCTGCATTTAAGAATTTTCTGATTTTTTGTTGATGGTTGCCAAAATTATGAAGTGAAAGTGTTGACCTCGCACTCGAAATATGATATCATTAGTTTTGATAAGGAAGAATTATTTTAAAATCAAATAAGCAGGCGACAAGAATTGCGATAGAATCAAGTTTTTTCCTAAGTATTGGTGAAACCAGTCAAATAAATCAACCATATTCCCTATTCCCCTCGTCTCTCCAAAGACGCAAAATAAGTTAACGTAAATATAGATATTTTTTGCAATAAATCTCAACAAGTTAACACCTAAACCATAAAGCGTCGGTAATTACTAAATTTCATGATGAACATTCTCAGTAACTTGCTTTCTCAACCTGTGCAGCCAAAACCCGCACCAAGACAACGCCGGGGTATTGAAATTAAATCTCCCCGCGAAATAGATATTATGCGACAATCAGCAAAGATTGTGGCAACGGTTCTCAAAGAAATTTCTGAGCTAGTAGAGCCAGGAATGACTACCGCTGATTTGGATGTTCATGCAGAAAAACGCATCCGGGAAATGGGTGCAACCCCTAGCTTTAAAGGATATCACGGTTTTCCAGCTTCCATTTGTTCTAGTATTAATCATGAAGTTGTACATGGTATTCCTAGTCCAAAAAAAGTAATTCGGGCAGGAGATGTATTAAAAGTTGATACAGGAGCTTATTATCAAGGGTTTCACGGTGATTCTTGTATAACAATTGCTGTAGGAGAGGTGACTCCAGAAGCTGCTAAATTAATTCGTGTGGCGGAAGAAGCTTTATTTAAAGGTATTGAACAGGTAAAAGCTGGTGTCCACTTATTGGAAATTGCTGGTGCAATTGAAGACCATGTAAAAATTAATAAATTTAGTGTGGTAGAACAGTTCACGGGGCATGGTGTGGGCAGAAATTTACACGAAGAACCAGCGGTTTTTAACTATCGTACTCGTGAAATTCCTAATGTGAAGTTGCGTGCTGGTATGACTTTAGCGATTGAACCAATTGTGAATGCTGGTTCCAAAACTACTAGGATTTTAGCTGATAAATGGACGGCGGTGACTGTTGACAATGCTTTGTCTGCTCAGTTTGAGCATACAGTGTTAGTCACAGATAGCGGTTATGAGATTTTAACTGATAGATCGCTGGTTTAATTACAGCAGCTTTCAGCAGTCAGCAGTAAAACCGTAAGGATTCAGGGAACAGGGAACTCTTAACAGGGAACAGGGAAGATAAAAGAAAAATGTTCTTCATCCTTCATCCTTCCTTCTGAACTCCTGATAGCGAAGCGTGGCGTAAGCCATACTCCTAAACTCCTGAATTCTTACGTAAAACCCTTTTGGTGCAAGGTTTTGTCATAAAAATTTGTACCTTATTGATCTGCAATATGCTGTATCTCCAATGTAAATTTATAAAAAATGTGATCACTCCAAAAAAGCGATCGCATTTTTTTTGTCTCTAGACATAAGCATCTGGAAATGATAACTTGCTAAAAAGTAGAAGCAAAATGAAAACTCTAAGTTGATAATTGTGAAACATTCAAAATATATAGCTTTCGACAGATGTATGAATATTACAGTTGCCAAAAAAATAGCGGTTATCGCTCAGATAGAAATCGACTGTTAACCCTATTCCCTATTCCCTCAAAATGAATGAAACTGATTTAGCTTTTACCCCGGCTTTAGAGTTAGCGCAATTAATCCGTCTTCGGGAAGTTTCACCCCTAGATTTAGTAGAAGTATATTTAGAACGTATTTCTCGCTTAAATCCCCAATTAGGAAGTTATTTTACCGTCACAGCAGATTTAGCCGTGGCTGATGCTAAAGCCAAAACAGAATTACTCACAACCACCTCAGAACTACCACCATTTTTTGGTGTCCCAATTTCTATTAAAGACCTCAACCCTGTAGCTGGTGTTACTTGCACTTACGGTAATCCGGCATTAATGAAGAATATCGCTAACTACGATGATGGCGTGGTTATCAAAATTAAACAAGCTGGGTTTACGATTCTTGGCAAAACTGCTACTTCCGAATTAGGTTCTTATCCATACAGTGAGCCTACAGGTTTTCCACCCGCCAGAAACCCTTGGAATTTAGAATATACCCCTGGTGGTTCTAGCGGTGGTGCAGCCTCATCGGTAGCTGCGGGATTATGTGCGATCGCACAAGGTTCAGACGGTGGTGGTTCAATTCGTGGTCCTGCGGCTTGTTGTGGTGTAGTGGGAATCAAACCAGCGCGGGGAAGAGTGACAAAAGCACCTGTAGGCGATCGCTTGGGAGGCATAGCTATCAGTGGTCCCATTGCCAGAACTGTAGCGGATGCAGCAGCAATGTTAGATGTGATATCGGGGTATGTTATAGGTGATCCTTATTGGTTAACCGATCCAGAACCTTCATTCCTCGCTGCTACTCAAGTAAAAACTTCTAGTTTAAAAATCGCTTTTAGTACCAATATTCCTCCTTTGGGAGAAGCAGACGAGAATTGTAAACAAGGAGTTCTACAAACGATTCAATTACTAGAACAATTTGGACATCAAATAGAAGAAAAATGTCCAGATTTCAGCGGTTTAGTAGAACCATTTCAAATGGTCTGGCAATCTGGAGTAGCATCCGCAGGAATACCCTCAGAAGCGTTACAGCCTTTAAATCGTTGGTTATTAACTAGAACAGGTTCGGCGGGTGAATATTTGCAAGCACTGGCAAAAATGCAAATAGTTTCTCGGTCAATTGTCGCCTTTTTTGATAATATTGATGTGTTAGTGTTGCCAGTCTATTTGCATTCACCAATTCGTGTCGGTGAATGGGCAGATTTGAGTCCAGAAGAAACATTTCAAAATATTGTTAATTGGGTTGCGCCTTGTCCGGTAGCAAATGCAACGGGATTACCTGCTATAGCCATTCCTGTGGGTTTTGATAGCAATGGTTTACCCATGAGTGTACAGTTAGTTGGTAAACCTGCGGCTGAGTCTACTTTAATTAGTCTAGCAGCGCAATTAGAAGCGGCTAATCCTTGGATTCAACATCGTCCAAATATCTAATTTTGTCTGAATCAGGATATCCAGGATTTAAGGATTGACAGGATTGTCATAAAAACTATGATGTTGTTCTTTCAATCCTGTTAATTTTTAATTTTTAATTTTTAATTTTGAGGCTGTCGTTTATCAACAACTAAAACTAGACAAAGTGCAGCCACAGCTTTTTCCCATTCCTGACGAACTTTTTCATCCTCCACACCATCAAATAAACTTACCAAACGAGGAACAGCTTCTTCTAAGGCTGCTTTTGGAACTGGACGATGTAACTCAACAAGGTGATTAATACTTTCTTGGTTATTCAGAAAACCGATTACCCATTTTGTGGTATGATCTGGACTGTCAGGAACGCGCTTTACTCCTAATTCGTTTTTTAGCCAGTTATAAAAAGGTGGTAAATGTTCAGCTAATACTTGTCCTGCTGTGGGTAAAGTTTCTCGTAGCAAGTTAATATTTAGACTATCTAATTCTTGTTTTAATTGTGGTGAATTTAGCACCTCATTTAAGGGTGAGGAAAGTATGGCTTCTATTTCTGGTTGAGAAAAATCTAAATGCTGAGTAAAGGTAGATATTAGTGATGACATTTTGAAAATCTCCCGCAATAATTATTAAGTGCTACTGCACTATTTTTTCTGCTTGCGTTTTTCTTTCTCAGTTTTTCCAACTTGGCTTTGTTGAAAAATCTGGGTGTGTTATTGCCCAAACTTCACTAGCTGCTTTTGCAAGATTAGCATTTTTTGACAGCATAGCGTGTGGATTATTGCCAAACTGAGCTAATTCAATATTAACACCGGAATTAATATCACGGTAACATTCCCGTAAGTATTCAGCCATAAGCCGTCAGCTATGCACCTGGAATATTGAAATACACAGAATGAAAAGAAATAGATGCAGATAACATTCCTGAAATTAAAACTTCTAAATCCTTGCTACTGTTGCTATTAGCTGATGACTGATTACTGATAGCTGAATGCTTACACATTCCCATCTACAAGTAGTACATTGATAGAGGCGATTTCCTTCATTATCGACTTCAGAGAATGCTTCATTTATTGAATTAGACCACAAGGTGCATATTTTTTCTTCTTTGATGTAGTAACTATAGAAAATCATCCCAGTCTTCTAATATGGATAATGTGGTAAGAGGTAATATTTAATGTATCAATTACCAATTACCAATTACCAAAAATTACGCTTTCTTCAACCAGCTAAACATAGCGCGTAAATCCTTACCCACTTCCTCAATTGGATGTTCAGCTTCTTGACGACGCATAGCCGTGAAACCGGGTTTACCAGCTTGGTTTTCTAAGACAAATTCCCGCGCAAATTGTCCAGATTGAATTTCGCTGAGAATTTTCTTCATTTCTGCTTTAGTTTGGGCGGTGACAACACGAGGACCCCGTGTATAATCACCATATTCCGCCGTATTAGAAATACTATCGCGCATGGTTGCTAAACCACCTTCAACTACCAAGTCAACAATGAGTTTCACTTCATGCAGACATTCAAAATAAGCCAGTTCTGGTTGATATCCTGCTTCAATTAAGGTTTCAAAACCGGCTTTAATTAAAGCACTTAAACCACCGCACAATACGGCTTGTTCACCAAATAAGTCAGTTTCGGTTTCTTCCCGGAATGTGGTTTCTAAAATACCTGCGCGTGTACCACCGATACCTTTAGCATAAGCCATTGCGCGATCGCGTGCTTTGCCAGTAGCATCTTGATAGACTGCAAATAACGCTGGTACGCCTTGTCCTTGTTCATAAGTACGACGTACTAAATGGCCTGGTCCTTTAGGTGCAACCATGATCACGTCTACATCCGCAGGGGGTACAACTTGCCCAAAGTGAATGTTAAAACCGTGTGCAAACGCTAAAATATTTCCTGCTTCTAAATTAGGTGCTATTTCATTTGTGTAAATAGTTTTCTGAACTTCATCAGGTAATAAAATCATGATCAAGTCAGCAGCTTTGGCAGCATCAGCTACATTTTTTACAGTCAAGCCAGCCGCTTCAGCCTTGGCAATTGATTTACTTCCAGGATATAATCCCACAATCACATTAACACCACTGTCTTTTAAATTCAGCGCGTGGGCATGACCTTGAGAACCATAACCAATAATAGCAACGGTTTTTCCTGTTAAAAGGTCTAAATTAGCATCTTCATCATAGTACATACGCGCCATAGAAGCATCTCCTGTCCGCAAAGGTTGTTATGAAATTAGCAGACTTATGATTTTACCGTAAATTGGGGACGGGGAATAAATTTGTTGATAAAACATTGGTACTATTTGCTAATTAACCGCAGATATACTCACATATAGGTATTCTCAATCTAAAAATCTAAAGTTAGTGGTGGTTCTGCCTTGTGCCGACATTCACTGTGGCAATGGGTTTTTAGTGCAGTTTAACCCGCCCCCCGTCACACAAATCGAGGAGAAAGCATCTGGTAAACCAGTCAAACTGCTAAGGATGCGAGTAGCAGTAAGAGCAGTAAAACTTCTGTTCAAAATGCTGATTGGGTCCAGAAAAGTTCTAGACTGAAAGTTAATCGCCAGAAATAAATCATACAACATCTCCTTTGATAATTTCATTATGAAAAAAATAGCGGGACAAAAAGCCCCGCAAAAAAAAATTGTAAATTAATTAAATACTAATTAACTTACTTACCCCAGTTATTGTCTGCTTGTTCTAGTACATAAGCAGCTACATTTTCAATTTGGGCGGGTTTTAACCGGTTGCCAAAGGCTGGCATAGCAGCTTTACCATTTGTAACTTGAGCAATAATAGCTTCTGCTGAGTACATACCATACTTTTCCAAATCTGCTTTGCTCAGACTTTTAGCAGCATTCACTAAGTTTTTACCACCTGCATGACATTGGGCGCAGTTAGCTGTAAATACTGCTTTTCCAGCAGCAGCATCAGCCGCTAAAGCGGGACTACTGAAGGCAAAGGTGAAGATGGTGATGCCTAACAGTAATACAGAAATAATCTTTTTCATCTCGTGTTCTCTCTACAACAATCGCTGATTCGGTGCAATATCCTTAATAATTCTCTTTTGATTATGTTGCATTAGTCAAACGACAGGCTGTCAAACTTGGAGTTAATCATTGAGAATTTGAGATTGATTGATTGTGATATCAAGGGTTTGGGAAAGATGTAAAATTATGTAAAGGTAAGTAGTCAGGAGACGTTATGCAGACCTTCATTTCAGAATTTTTGATCAATCAGTAGATGATTAAATGGTGATTCTGACTCACAAATTTTTAATCATGAATTATTACTTTTACTATAGTATTATTGAAAAATCAGAAACCCGACTTTCAAAAGAAGTCGGGAATCTATGTTGTTACCCTTTCAGGTCTAATTATATGAACTGACTGACAAATTTATTTTGTCCAGCCAGCTTCCGCTTGTTCCATAACGTAAGCAGCTACATTTGCAACTTCATCAGTTGTTAAACTATCTTTGAAAGCTGGCATAGCATTTTTACCATTTGTAACTTGAGCAATGATAGCTGCTTCTGAGTAAATATTGTACTCTTCCAAATCTTCTTTGCTCAAACTTTTAGCAGCATTAACTAAATTTTTACCACCTGCATGACAAGAAGCACAATTAGCTGTAAATACTGCTTTTCCTGCCGCTGTATCTGCTGCTAAAGCAGGACTAGTGAAGGCAAAAGTGAAGATAGTAATGCCTAACAGTAATACAGAAATAATCCTTTTCATTTTGTATTCTCTCTCTACAATAATTGCAGATTAGGAGTAATTTACTCCATAATTCTATTTTTATTTTGTTGTATTATTCAGGAGACAAACTGTAAAATTTGAACTTAATTTTTGAAGATGATAAATTTATTGTTTGTTATCTCAAGGTTTTTGGGACAATGTTAATTTATAGTAAACAAAGATTTATTGTAAAATTTTAGAGACTTGAATACTAACTTAAAATTTAATAAGGAAAAAATGTAAGATTTAAAAAAATTTTGATAAGATCCCCGGCTGATTATTTGATGATATAGTAAGTTTTGAGGTAATATTAGAAGTCGGGGATATGAGTGCAATCAAATTTTTATTGATTTGCTAATTCTGTCAATACATCTTCAGTCACGCGACAAATTCGCCAATCTTCTAAAATCTTTGCTCCCATGTTACGGTAAAATGTTTGGGCGGAAATATTCCAATCTAAAACACTCCATTCTAAACGTCCACAATCACGTTCTACAGCTATTTTTGCGACTTTAGTCAGGAGTGCTTTACCAATACCTTGCCGTCTAAATTCTGGTAAAACAAATATATCTTCTAAGTAAATTCCTGGCTTGGTGAGAAAAGTGGAATAATTATGAAAAAACAAGGCAAAACCTACTGCTTGACCAGAAAGTTCTGCTAAAATTGCCTCGATATATTTACGCTCACCAAATAGATGTTCTTTTAATGCTTGAGCATCACCAGTAACAGCATCAGATAATTTTTCGTATTCTGCTAATCCTTGAATTAATTCAAACAATACTGTGCAATCACTGGGTTCAACAAAACGGATAATTAAATTGCTATGGGAAGTCATTAGTCATGAGTCTATAGTCCACAGTCTATAGTTTAGAGGAGGGAATAGGGAATAGGGAACAGGTGACAGTAGAGATGGGGTGATG
>NZ_LUFH02000154.1 GCF_001586785.1 Sphaerospermopsis aphanizomenoides BCCUSP55 | reverse complement strand
CCCTGCTTCTTCTTACCTGTCACCTGTCACCTGTCACCTGTCACCTGTCACCTGTCACCTGTCACCTGTCACCTGTCACCTGTCACCTGTCACCTGTCACCTCTTAGCTGTCACCTTTGGATCTAAAGCGATACGTGAACCTGTGCGATCTACATGATAAGTCCAAAATTCATTGTTAACTCTGACAACCACTTCCCAACCATCTATAGGATCAAACTGTTGAGTACAGATTTCACCAAAGTTGAACTCACAGGCATTACCAAAAGTTTTTTGGACAGACCGAGTGATTTTTATCGCCACAGTTTGGACATTAGAACGTTTATAAGCATCACTCAAAACTTTTTGGGCAATTTTTTCTGGTAGTTTGACACCCTGAGTATTTGTCACTTTTGGGTCAATTACAATTTGCGAACCGAATTTATCTACGTGATAAGTCCAAGATTCTCCTCTTACCTTCACAATTATTTCCCAACCTTCCACAGGGTCATATTGCTGAGTACAGACTTCACCGAAATTGAACACACAGGAATTACTGAAGATTTTTTGAGTAGAGCGAGTAATTTTTACAGCACTCTTTGGTACACCAGCACGGTTAGCCGCGTCTGCGATCACTTTATTAGCAATAGGTTTTGACAGTTTGGCAACGTCAGAGATATCTATTTTGGGGTCAATCACAATTTGGCCAGATTGACTAACATGATAAGTCCAAGATTGCCCTTTCACTGCGACCAGGACTACCCAACCCTGAATAGGTCTGTATTCTCTAGTACAAGCTTCTTTAAATTCAAACATACAACGATTGCCAAAGGTTGTTGCTGTGGCTTGAGTAATTTTCAAATCCGCAATTTTCACCCCAGAACGCAGGGAAGTGTCCCGCAGCACCGTCGCAGAAATATTGCTGGGTAAAGTATTTTGGGCTATTAATATTTGTTCTGAGCGAGGAAGAGCGACCGCTGTATTATTTTTAGCAATATTTAGTCCACCAGTGAGCAGACCAGCCAGAGCGAGGGTGATAACAATTGATTGAGATAATTTACTGTTATTTTTCAGATGAGATAACATAGTGTTGCTGTCAAAAAATATTTAGATACAAATTTATTTACTGTTTTTACCCTGAGTTTGTTCCCAGTCTTGGTGATTAGTAATTGATGATTGGCAAGAGTGGCTTAATTTTTAATTGGTATTTACCTGCTGGCAATCTCTTTCCTTTGAATCTGGATAGACAAGACAATAATCTTTATTAATACTATCCAGTAATTTTTTATTCTCTTCGATCAGTACATCAAACTCAGCCATAAGTTTAACTGATTGCCCTATATAATTCTGACATTCAATTGCGTCAGGTTTAACTTTTTTCAAACATTCTTCAGCTAGTTTATTCATTTTCTCAATTTCGGCTTTTTTCTGATTGGTTTGTTGCTTAAGTTTTTTAGATTGTTGAAAAGCATTCTCTAAGCGTTCTTTGATTGGTTGTTTGGCTTTTTCTAAAGCTTGCTCTGCTTGATGTTGGCGATATTGATAGATATTGCCAATGATAGCGAGTAAGATAAAAAACCAAGATAGATAAGGAAGATATTTTTTAAATCGTGATTTGATGTCCATCAGGTGAATTAACAATTAACAATTCAATCTACTGAAACTGGCGTTTTAAAGCCGCAAACACAGGACAAGGGGCGGAAGCTTGTAAATTATTGGGTTTACTCCAAGTGAATGGTGCTTGTTGCGCCGCAGACATCCATAAAAGTCTTTTTGCTCTAGTCATGGCTACATACAATAATCGGTATTCTTCAGCTATTTTTAGGTATTTGGCTTGTTCCCAAGCTTGGCTAACATTGGGTATGGCTTCTGTGGGTTGATGAAGTCCAGTACGAATTTGGGCGCGTGCTACTTCTGATAAGGTAAAATCTCCTAAAAATTGGCTTTGGGGAGGAATCCAAAATTTCCCAGGAATTAAGTTTTCATGCAAAAAGGGTAGAAAAACATAATCCCAGTCCAAGCCTTTGGCTTTGTGCATGGTGATAATTGTTAGTTGTCCCTTTTTGGTATATTGTGCTTCTAAGTTTTCTGTATCTACTGGTTCAAAACGTTCAGAATTAACGATTTCACTTAAAGCTGACAGCATTGAAGCCATTGAATTATTACCCCAAATTTGCAGGTTTACCCTTTCTGCCAGTTTGTCTGCGGTAGCTAATTCAGCTTGGTCATAATTTAAGGTTAAGGCTAAAAAGGGAATAATTTGATATATGGGCAATTCTAAACGAGCGCGAAGTAAACTGCGGCATAAATGAGCAGCTTTCTGCACGATTTCTGTTTGCGGTGTGGCTAAAGGCCCAGGATATAGAAATTCTTCTGGGACACTGGCTAAGGTGTTAATGTCTTGGGTAGGAATTAATTGACGTTGTACTAAAACTTGGAGAGTAGCTTTTAAATAATCAGGAGAATGGGGGCGATCGCAAAATTGCAATAATGATAAAATTTCCTGCGGTACATGAGAACGTCTTTCCATTTCTCCCACGTCATAAAGTCTAATTTTATGTTCTTGACAAATAGGTTCTAAAGCCGCTGCTAACCATCTTCCTTGACGATTTTCTCGAACTAAAACAGCAGCACTGGCATCGGGATTTTGAGTAAATAATGCAATTACTCGCTGGGAAATTAACTCAACGGTATGATGAATATCACAAGGACTATATAATTCTAAACCTTGACCAACAGGTGCAGGATTAGCATCTGGTTGGGGGTCGTCAATATTCACAGCTTCAATTTTCTGGGAGAGAAATGGTGTTTGTCCGTTGATAGTTTTATTTGACCATTGACTATTTACCCACTCCAACGCAAAGTTAGCTGCATCAATAATAATTTTGCTACTACGACCAGCTTGATTCATTGTCGCTAATCGTTGATTAATATCGCACTGATTACAAAATTCTCGAAAATAAATTGGGTCAGCCGGCGTAAAAGTGGAATTAATCGCTTGGTTAGGATCTCCAACTCTAATTAGATTGAGTACCGAGTGCTGATTGCTGTGTGCTGAGTGCTGTGTGCTGAGTTCTAAACCAGGATTTTCCCCATCTGCTTCACTAGCCAAAATTTCTAAAAGTTGCGTTTGTAATGGGCTAGAATCTTGGGCTTCATCTTCAAAAACTGCGAGAATTTGTTTTTGTTCTATCCGTCGGGCGCTAGGATTTTCTAACACCCGCAAAGCAGCTAAAATCATATCATCGTAGTCGATGAAGTCTTGGGAAGCCATGAGTTTTTGGTACTGTTCATACAATCCCGCCGCAACTCGTAAAATTTGATAAGGATCTTTGGTTTTTTCACTCCATTGATAAAGTTTTTCTGGTAATATTCCCGAACTTTTAGCTTCATGAATGACGGTATAAGCTAAATCTGGTAATATTTCTGTACGTAGCACTGACTGACGACGTAATTTTTCTGTTTCTTCACCATCAAATTGTTGACCTTCTAGTAAGCGGCGATAAAGTCCGGGATGTTTGGTAATCCATTGTTCTACGGCTGCACGGATGAAGCGATGACTTTGGTTAGGAGTAATTAATGTGACGTTATCTAACTGCAAACCTGATAAGTCAGGATAACGGTTGGCTATGTTTAAGGCTAAACCGTGCAGGGTATACACAGCAAAGCCTGTTTGCGGTAAGGATAGTTCTTTCAGCTTGTCGCGGATTTTTAATTTGAGGTTAGCAGCAGCAGAACGGGTAAAGGTAACAACTACCAACTGACGACGATAATTTTTCCCTGTGGATAGGGAATACTGATACTGACGAGCGATGGCTATGGCCGCCGCAGCCGCCATTCCTGTAGATTTACCCGCACCAGGAACAGCAGATACAGCTAAGGGGCCTGATTCCCAGTTAGCCATTTGCTTTTGTCCCGGTCGCAGACTATCACGAATTTTGACAATATGTTCTCGTAACTTAGCAACAGGTGATGGCTGAGTATCTGCTGATTCTAGATTCTCTGGCGTGACTCTAACTGTAGAATTATCTTTTGACATATTCAAAATTTAGACTTTGAGTGTGATGATTAAAGAACAAAAATGAACAATATTGATTTATTATTTATGTCTATCAACCTAAGTTGTTAGTTATCAAAGTTCGTGATATAGCAATTACCATTCATATAAGGTACAAGCTGCAATAATTAAACGCAGATGGACGCAGATAAACGCAGATGATTTTGTACTTCACCAGACTAGGAAATGCTATAGCAGGATGTGAGGATGTAAGAGTATGGATGTAGGGAAGAAAAATAAATTCTTCTTATTTCTGCCTTTTACTTTTTACTTCTTCAATCACAACTTAAATTTTTTAGCATTTAATACTTGTGGGTGATGGGGTAAGGAAAGAGGGGGAAAATTAAACCTAAATGATAAATCGTAAACTTTATCTACATTATCTGGGTTTAACTGGTGCGATCGCACTGGGGGCTATTTTGCGCTTTTGGCATTTGGGCTTAAAACCCCTGTGGCTAGATGAAATAATTACTGCTATTTTTAGCTTGGGTAAAAATTACCTTGATATACCTTTAGATGTAGTTTTTCCTCTCCATCAGCTACAAGAAATTTTTACTCTTCAACCAGGAGTTAGCTGTTCTCAAATTGCCAAAAATATTGCCAATTATTCTACCCATCCACCACTGTTTTTTTGCGGTATGTACAGTTGGTTGGGGTGGTTGCAACCCTTGGGTACAGATTGGGTGGAAAAATTGCGCTTGCTTCCAGTTTTATTTGGTGTAGCTGCAATTATAGGCATTTATGGAGTTAATAGTATTGCTTTTTCTCCCACATCTGGAATCATTGCTGCATTGTTCATGGCATTATCCCCCTTTGCTGTTTACCTTTCTCAAGAAGCAAGGCATTATACTTTACCTATGCTCTTGATAATTTTATCATTATTATTGCTCATAAAAATTCAGCAAGATATCTTTACAAGGCAGAGTGCGAAATTTAGATTTTGGCTATTCTGGTCAATTATTAATAGTATTGGTCTTTATGTTCACTACTTTTTTATTCTTGCTTTTATCGCCGAAATAGCCACTTTGTCACTTCTGATTTATCACGGCAGAGAAAAAATTATCAAACTTACGCAAATTTGTTTATATCTAATTATCTCTACCAGCGGTATTATTATTAGCTTCATTCCCTGGATATTACTAATATCAAACCATTTTACCAAGTCAGAAACTAACTGGTTGCCATCACCTCATCACATTGAACCTATTTATCAAACTCTGGTCAACTGGATATTAATGATTATTACTCTACCAGTAGAAAATCAGCCTTTATTAATTCAGATTGTGTGTATTTTATTAATGGTTGTTTTTGCTATTTGGGTGGGTAGACAAGTTTTAAAAAGTTTAAAATTCCTATGGTTAGAAAGTACAACTCATTTGTCTACATTTACACTGTTAAGTTTTACTTTGTTTGTGTTACTACAATCTTTTATTATTGCTTATTTATTAGGTAAAGATATTACGGCTGTTCCCCGTTATAGCTTTGTCTATTATCCTGGTTTTTGCGCTCTGCTGGCAGCAAGTTTAGAAAAAGTCAGAACCACAAAATTTATCTTTTTAATTGTAGGTATGGTCAGTTGTATTTTGGTTGTTAATAATTTAACCTTTCAAAAACCTTTTCTCCCTGACCAAGTTGCTAAAAATATGAATCTAGAACCTGATGTACCTTTGATGTTGGTAATCAAATACGACAATTATCAAGATGTCGCAGCAGGATTAAGTTTTGCTTTGGCCTTAGAAAAACTGAGAAACCAAGAAATCATCAACAAATCATATTCATTAAATACTGATAGTTTAGCTTTCGTGTATAAATCTACTGATTTATCGTCTCTAAGTCACAAAATGACTCAACTTTCTCAATCTGAAATTTCTCAATTGAATTTATGGTTTGTCGGTTCAGGAATGAGAAAAAAAGATTACTCCTCACAATTAGAAATTGCTGGGCAAATCACTTGTAATATAGAACCTACCCAGCACTATCGTATCGGTCAATTTCCCTATCAACTTTATCGGTGCGGGAATAGGTGATAGGTGACAGGTGACAGAAAAGATGGAATAGTTAACAGTGAAACCCCTTTCAATAGTGGACAATTTACATTACCTTTCCCTGGAAGGAAGAGGATTGAAAAATCGGAATTTTTTTATTTTTTTCTCTTCAAAGGAGAGGTTTTAAACCTTTAACAAGAAGTTCAGGAGAACTAAAATCCTGAACTTTTGTCAATTAAAAAATTATCAATTGTCAATTGTCAATTATCAATTATCAATTGATTCTTATTCGTCAATCTGCCAAGAGTCTTTGGTAAACTCTTCATCGAGAACTTTCTTAGGACGTAAAATGATGATGATTTTGCCTAACAAAGTATTTTCCGGTGCAGTTTCAAACCATTGAAAATCAACTTCTCCAGCATTATCAAATGCAAAGTAACTAGACGCATCCCATTCTCTTTGAGCGCGGTCTATCACCACTAACACTGGTTCTATTTTTGTTTGCGTAGAACTGGGGAAAATATCGCCATTAGCCACAATTGCTACTGGATCTTCCGCAGATTGTAATACTTGCCAACCTGGTAAAGATACCCAAGCTTGTTCTCCGGCAAACTTGACAATGCGAAATGGTTGAATTTCCGTAATTAGGGGTACGGAACGTACATCTTTCGGTGTCAATGGCAACTCACCCACTACAGCTACAAGCCTGGGTAAGTCTTCGTCTGACTCTAGACGGAAAAAGGGAAGAATTGGGGCTGGACGTTGGGGAACTACGGTAAAATCAGTTAGCAGTTGTTCGATTTGTTTCCTGGCTGTTGGCGAATGAACAAAGCGTAAACCCTTCGCAATTAAACGCGATCGCTGTTGTAAATCAGAGTTTTGTCTGGCTAGTTTCCACGCTTGATAAGCTACTGCATCTCCTGGATGATTGGTAAAACCTTGTGGTGGGGTGGAAAAGCGAGAAAAATCTTTAACTGCTTTGGCTATCTCTTTTGCTTCATCTACATCGAGTTGATGAATAAAAATCAGGTCTGCGGCAGCGGCTCTGTCTTCTTGAGTCAGTAGGCGTAGTTCGTAGAGAATATCACTAGCTCTTGTGCCATAGTATGCGCGTGTGGCTGCTGATGCACCAAACTTTTCTAAACAACTGTAAACCTGAGCGCCAACAATCACCTGGTTTTGTTGGATCGGCTCAAACCCAGTAGCTTCAAAGATTTCTTGAGGATTGTAACCGTTTTTTTGGAGGTAGGCGATCGCCATTCCCCACTCTACCCAGTTACCTTGTTTTTGCCTTAACTTGACTAATAATTCTTGTGCTGTATCGTTAACAGTATTATCAGTATCTTGAGTGTTGGATGGTAGTTCAGTCATAATCTAAAGTGTAAACTTCAACTTAATAAGATGCTAGGTAATTTTTAACCCATTGATTTGCGTGTTGGTATCAGCCTTGAGTCTCGGCTTTAGTACCTGCTCTCATCTATCTAAGGTGTAATTACAATATGTTACAGCTTAATCTGAGAAGCAAATCTTATTGTAATCTCCAAGTGCTTGTACAAAATTAATTCCTGGAATTTAGGAGGCGATAGGTGAAAAGGGAAAATTCCTCTCCTGCGCTCCTCTAAACCCCACATTCCACACTCTACAACCTTTTCTTCCCCTTACACCCCTACACCCTTAAACCCTATCTATCATTCTCAACTTTGCCCGGTATGGAATATAACAAAATTGTGAAGAAGATATAAAACAAATTTATGAATAACCCTAATCTTCAAGTTGATGCAGTTCAATCTTCATCAAAGACCCGCGAACGTAGCAAAAAACTTAAAATTCTTGTAGTTGATGATGAACCAGATAATCTGGATTTGCTGTATCGCACCTTTCGGCGTGACTTTAATGTCCTCAAAGCTGACAGTGGTGTAAACGCGCTGCAATTGTTGGAACAAGAAGGTGAAGTGGCAGTGATCATCTCTGATCAGCGGATGCCAGAAATGAAAGGAACAGAATTTTTGAGCCGGACTTTACCACAATTTCCCGATACAGTCAGAATTATACTCACTGGTTTTACTGATATTGAAGACTTGGTGGAAGCTATTAATGCCGGTCAGGTTTTCAAGTACATCACTAAACCTTGGGACTCTGGAGAACTCAAGGAAGTGGTGCAAAGAGCAGCAGCAACCTATGATTTGCTAAAACAAAGAACAGAAGAACTACGCCGCGCTAATGCTCAAATGCATTTACTGAGTGTTTTAGTGGAAGTAACACAAGCTGCTTCCAGTCTGGAGGACACCCTAATTCCCATCGCTAAAGCTTTTAGTGAAAGTTTTGCTGCCGATGGCTGTATTGTACAACTGATAGAAGGGGATACATTAGCTGTTACTCAAGGTGCTTACAGTGATCGGGGAGTGATTGAAAATTGGCTATCCCAAGATGCATTAGCAAGAGAGGCGATCACAACTGGTAAAATCCAATCCTCCTTAAATATACCTAAAGACCCTAATCTCAATACTCTTGCTTACTACCAAGAAACAGGAGTACAAGCACATTTAATTATTCCGATTATCTATCGCCAGCAAATGTTGGGAGTATTATCCCTACAGTGGCGACAACCTTGTTCTTTGAGAGAAGATGAACTCAAACTGATTCATCTCTCAGTAGAATTAGTAGCGATCGCCCTATCGAGTAGTTATAGAAAGTAGGGTGTGGGGGAGATGGGGAGATGGGGAGAATAAATAATTATTTCTTCCGTGTTTCCTATTGCCTATTGCCTATTGCCTATTGCCTATTGCCTATTGCCTATTGCCTATTGCCTGTTCCCTGTTCCCTATTCCCTATTCCCTATTCCCTATTCCCTGTTCCTCATGACTAACGAAATTCGTGACATTTTTAACCGTATTGCCCCTGTATATGACCAATTAAACGATTGGTTGAGTTTGGGACAACACCGAATATGGAAAGAAATGACTGTTAAATGGAGTGCAGCTAAACCAGGAGATACTTGCTTAGATTTGTGTTGCGGTAGCGGTGATTTAACTTTTCGACTAGCACGATATGTAGGAATGACAGGAAAAGTATATGGTGTAGATTTTTCCTGTAACTTATTGGAAACAGCTAAACAACGTTGCCAAACTTATGATCCCCAACCGAATATCAATTGGATAGAAGCTGACGTGCTAGAGTTGCCCTTTGACGATCATCAAATTGATGCCATCACGATGGGCTATGGTTTAAGAAATGTTAAAGATATTCCCCGTAGCCTCCAAGAAATACATCGTGTCCTCAAACCAGGTGGCAAAGCCGCTATTTTGGACTTCCATCGTCCTGATAATCCCATTTTTCGCACTTTTCAGCAGTGGTATTTGGATCACCTCGTCGTTCCCGTGGCCACTAATTTAGGTGTCAGAGAAGAATACGCTTATATTAGCCCCAGCCTAGACCGCTTCCCCACAGGTAGACAGCAGGTGGAAATAGCGCGTCAAGTTGGTTTTGCCAATGCCACACACTACACCATCTCTAACGGTATGATGGGAGTGTTGGTAATTTGTCATGGGTAATTGGAGGCAAAAGGCAAAAGGTAAAAGGCAGAGGTAAGAATTTATTTTTCTCCCCTACACCCCACACCCCACAC